>JAAEPE010000802.1 GCA_024222395.1 Myxococcales bacterium | reverse complement strand
GCTCGGCCACCGCGCGAGCGGATTGAGTGGAGGCGTCGGCAGCGGGCTGGTCTTGGCCCGCACCTGCGGCGCCGATAGCATGTCCAGGGCCCAAAGAAAAAGTGCCTGTGCTATCGCCGGCAGCGAGTAGCGGTAGCCGCTGGAAAGACCTGGCGGGCTCACGCTCATCGTCGCGCCGCAGCTCGTGCACCGGTAGCGCTGCACTCTCGCCGCCCTAAACTCTGGGGCACCGTCAGGCGAAACGGGGCCGCGCATCCTGCGGCCTCGCTGCCCATGGCCGTGAATGCGGATCCATCGCGAGGATCCACGTGCGTTGGGTGCTTGCGTTCGAGTACCTGCATGGGCTTTGGGTCAACGCACACATCGAGAGCATTCTTCGGTGGGCGAATGTACAAGGTTGCAGATCCGTTTCGCCTTTGGCAGGAAATTTGGACCCGAGCTCTTGAGCCATTGCCGAATGCGATGTGGTCTGATCTTTTCGAATCGCAAGATCCGACCGACTTCACTCACGCTCAGCCGGTACCCGATTTGCTCCTCAAGTGAGCGAGCAAGCGACTCGTATGTCCATATGTCACGGAATGGCGCGGGAGGCTCTTGAGCCGCTGGTCGCTCGCAGGCGATCTGCACAAGCTTGCAGCGGATCTCAACAGGAACTTGCGCCGCTCGCCCGCTACGCTCTTGATCCTCCAGAGTTCTCACCGAAGGGTTCGCGAAAAAACGAGCCTTCCATTTGCGAACGTTCCGAGACGAACAGCTCAACTGCCTTGCGCTTTGCTCTGTGCCCAGTCCTT
>JAAEPE010000801.1 GCA_024222395.1 Myxococcales bacterium | reverse complement strand
GGCTATAAGAATATGTCGAAACTGGTGCTGTACTTAGAGGCCCGTGATTTGGAGATCAACAATGCTGTTGACGAGGAGCAAATGGCCGCGTAGAAGGAACTGAGCCGCTACCGAAAGTTAACAAGCGACGGGACATCGCCTACCAAATTCACGCATTGGCCGACCCTGATTTTGGCGCTTTCACATCTCGAGTATCGATCGCCGGCACTACCCGTGATCTCAGCCGGACAACTTCCATCGACAGTCCTAGGTCCCAAAGTCTTCTTTGAGGATCGCCCAGAATTCATCACGAAGCTCTTTGTTTGAGAACGCTGGATTCATCGGCGTCTGGTCGACGATTGTTCCCAAGGCTTTGCCCTCTGGAGCTCCTAGGATGTCACCATTCTCGCCCACCTTTCCAAGTAGGCAGTCAGCATTCTTTCGCCCTCCGTCGCTTGGGCTCTGCGCTTTTCCGAGCAGTCTCATTATCGGGAACGCAATCTTCTGCGCAATGAAATTCTTGAAGGTTCCAGCCGAAGCGGTTCCCGCTGTGCCTGCAGTAAGCCCTGGCGAGAACCAAATCGCGGACATCGTGTCGCCATGCTCCTGTGCCAGTCTCTGTATCCAGAGTGCACTCATCAATTTTGATACGCCAATCGCGTTCATCGGATTGTACTTTCGATCGCCAAAACTCCCTGTGACGTACGCGCGGAGCTCTTCGGCCGAGGAGAACGATGGGGAATCGATGAGACCTTTGATCCCACGGGCTCCCTCGCCGCCAGCGACAACGATGCGTGCTTCGGGCGAAATGAGGTTTCGACGACGCAAATGCGAGAGCGTCATGTGTCCGCCAATTGCGTTCTGGAATACGGTCCTTTCATAAACCTTGTTGCCGACCTCGACAGTTTGAAAATCAGAGGTGAAGAACACGCCGCCGGCCTGAAGAAAGATGGCGGATAAGCGTGTGTCGGCTGGCAACGCATCGACCGCCTCTTTGATCGCACCAGGATCCAACATGTCAAAACCGGCTGCGACCGTTATCGCATCCATAGCCAGGCCGTTTCGCTCGAGAATCTCTTGTGCCGCCCGGTCTCCCTTTGCCTGGCTGCGGCATGCCAAGACAACGTGATCGACGCCTTCCGACAGAAGGTGCCTGATCGTTTCTTTGCCAAGGCCGCCGTTGCCACCCGTAACCAATACCGAATTCCGTGTTTGATTCACGCTGTTTTCTCTTTCTACGTCAAAGCGGTGTGCCGCCAAAATACCGAATCAGTGACTCTCCCAAAATCGCTTGGCTGGGCCTGTGAAACTCAAAGCCAGCGCAACGAGATCCAGGACAATGCCGAGAAAAGCCTTCGCAGGAAGGCTCGCCAGAAGTGCGAGGATAATGCAGACCCGAGTGCCGAGGGCGTTTCGTTTGTGAATGAACACAAGAGTTGGAACAGCCAGCACCATGTATGCAGCGGCCGTGTACACGATGATTCCTGTGTCACGGCCTTTGGCAGTAAAGACGGCAAAGAAGGTCCATGTTAGAACGATCTTGAATACTGTGATGAGGAAGATGCCTTTGATTTGCTTTGGTCTATCGCTCATGGATTTCTCTCCTCTGATTGGGGCGTTACTGCCGAAACAAATGGTGGTTGGGCAGATTCATCAGATACGGGACTAGAGTCCAACGGTGTCTCTTCGACCCGCGGAACGATAGCTGGACAACGCCACTTCTTGTTCTTCTTCTTTGCTTTCGCGATTTTCTTAGCCTTTCGCGGAGAGATGGTGTCGGTCTCTGCATAGTGCTTTAGGTCCTTGAGAAAGGTCTTGAGTCCGCTCTTGAATTTCCCTTTGATGCGCCACGACACCAATTTGAGAATTCCGCCTGGAACCATATTGACCTCTAGGCTCACCATCGATTTCCCTCCGCCAACATCGTGGACAGTGACCCGGTCAGAAGCCCAGTAGATCCGACTCGGAAGTCCCTTTGCGGCAAAAAGAAAGGACCGGTCTTGGTCCGAATAGTCGATCAGAACTTCCCTGAGTTTTCCCAGTTCGTTGTCAGTCCAGCGACCGGGGATGGGAGCGTTGGGAGCCACCGCAAAGTCAGGGCTGTCTGGAATTTCATCCTCGGTCATCGCCCAAGAGCTATCGACCAATCCTACAAATTGGCAGATGTCGGCATACTGGTGGCCGAGGATGTCCCATACCTTGTCGGGACTGGCGTTGATTTCCTGTTCTAGCCGAAACGAGATTCCATGTTTGTGGTAGTTGTCGCGGGTGATTCTTGGCAGGCAACCAGTCAAGAAAAGCGTACACAATGCAAAGGCAATAGCCTGGCGGTACGTAGCAGTGGCGGATGCGGTAGTCTGATGTGATCTCATCCCACTTTCCTTTCGACGTATTCGGGGCAGCACACGCAACTCATAGATTTCCTGACGTCAGGAGCGTGATTGCAATGTAGGCAATCGAGATCCATCCCATGCCCCACGCGGGCAGCCGAATAAAGGGAACACCGGTGTAGTAGAGTGGGCCAAAGGCAGCGCGCCCAACCACAAAGAGGAGTGCAGCAATTTCCGCTCCTCCATGCTGATGGCCCGTGATCGCGGCGACGCCAAGCACAGGCACAGCGTAGGCTGCCGCTTCGATATGGTTTTGGAACGCACGCCGAATTCGTACGCCAAGCGCATCTCTCTTTGCATCGGTAGGCCGATTCGAAGACCAACCAAACTGAGTACCAAAATGGCTATACGTATAGCCAACCTCCACTAAGAGTAAGATAATGGTGTTTAGGGCAAAGATGACTAGGGCGAGACTAAATGACACGCTGGTCCTTTCTGGATACAAGTGCTGACCTGCAGCTCCCATTTTGTATCAAGCGACTCAGAACAGTGCAAATGCTCCTATGGATTTTGCGACAATCAATTGGCTGAGCGGCTGATGGCGAAGGTAGTTTATGAGAGCGTATGCAGAAGAACTCGAACCGAGCTCTCGACGCTCTCTTTGGAATGTGTTCCGCGACCGACCGTCAACAGTCCTTGATGGAAGACTGCCAGAAAATGCGAGACATCCTTCGGCCTACCTCGGAACTCTCCGCTGCGCTTGCCTCGCTCTAGGATCGCGCGAAAAACGCGCTCGCTGCGACGCAGATAGCCGCTCAGTATCTCCCGCACATCATCATCATAGGGAGCATCCCCCGACAGGGCATTGTTGATAAGGCACCCTTTGTCCCAAGCACCGTCAACCATATACCCAGCGATCTCAGAAAAGTACTCCCGAAGAGTTTTCATGTTCGCGCTTTCGGGCAAGAGCTTAGCTAGGTTGCGCTGCTGCACATCCCCGTAGCGTTGCAGTACTTGCAAATAGAGGTCGCGCTTGCTGCCGAAGCCATTGCGCAAACTCGACAAGCTCAGCTCCATTGCTTCGGCAAGCTCGCGTGTATTTGTCCCTTGAAAGCCCTTTTTCCAAAAGAGCATCATTGCGGCGCGCAACGCTTCGTCGTCATCGTATTCTTTGGGTCTCGCCATGATTTTCAGAGCTTCACTGGTATCTACGCAGGTGTACTAGAGCCAGTGATATAGGAACGATAAAGGCGCTGATCGAAATGGCCAAGGTGATTGGAAGCGAGAATGCTCCCAAAAATGGGAATGAAGTAGCCACAGACCACCAGGAGCGCGACATCGAGGATCGCGATAACTAGGAAAATCATGTAGCAGACCTTCAAGATCACCGCGTTCTGCCGCAGAAGCCAGTGCATGAGGGGAAATGAGAAAGCGATGTGACGAACCGCACCGGAAATTCGCCCCCTTCCTCGCCGAGTTCGAAGAAGAGAATGCTCGGAGGCATAAGAAGCATAAACCTGAGGCACAAAAAGCATAAACCTGGTTTTGGGAACCCGAGGCAGGGCAAACCTGTGCAAGTGTTCAGTAGGAGGCTAGGCATAGAGTTTCTCCTAGAAGCATAACCCGTCTTGAACTCCGACGTGCTGTGGAACTGCGCCTTGTACATACTGCCACTGCGGCGGCGGAGGTCGTGTTTGAGGCGGTAAATTGGGGGGGCCTTCGCGCTGCACTTGCGGTCCTTAAGACTCTAGAAGACTCTAGGAAGCATAGAGCCTTGCCAAGAGACAATTCGGCGATGCTACCAACGGTCTACGCCATGGTTCAGCTGGCTGGGCCGGGCTGGGCGATATAGCCCGTTCTTCATTACCCCCGCATTGAGCCACTTGCCAATGAGGCGGCGCACCACACCATCACGCACCCGTTTGCGAATTATTCTCTGCGCGAGTTTTGGATTCACCGAGTCAAAGTAGCTTCGGATATCCAAGTCGATGACATACCCACCACTAGGGCGATAAACTCGATTTGGCGTTTCCGCCTGCGCGTTGTCCCAATAACCTTGCCTGTCTAGATATCGAATGCAGCGAAGAGACTCCACGCGCCTTTGCGGCCACACCTCGTGTTCTAGTAATACGGGTTGATTGTCGGGCCGTGCTGGCTTG
>JAAEPE010000800.1 GCA_024222395.1 Myxococcales bacterium | reverse complement strand
GACGTTCGGTCTGGGGCTCTGCGAGACCTCATCAAGGCACAATCGGCACATTTTGCCAAGCTGCGCAAGCTACGTGATGTGGACCCTGCGGCCAGGTTGGCGTGCAAGTTCAAGTTCCGAAGCAAGAGGGACTCCCAGCAGTCCCTTGAAATTCGCGTGCGAGACTGGGGTCGGTCGCGTGGGATGCATTCCAAACTCTTTGACCAAGGAGTTCTCAAGGGGGCCGAGGAGCTCCCAAAGGAGCTCGAAGCGACATGCCGCCTAGTCCGAGATCGTCTCAAAAGGTACTACATCTGCCTGGTACGCCAAGTGGCAATACGGAGCGAGAACCAAGCCCCTAAGTCAACACACGGCGTCGTGTCCTTGGACCCTGGCGTGAGAACTTTTCAGACATGCTTTGACGCAGACGGTTTGGTTGCAGAATGGGGCGAGTCCATGACGAAGCTCTTCCAAGACTGCTATGCAGCAGACCGCCTGCAGAAGCGCATCTCAAACACAAAGGGTAATTCGATAAAGAAGCATCGCCTTCACATGGCGTGGCATCGCCTCCTTGAAACGATTTGCAACATGGTCAACGAGGTACACAAGAAGCTGAGCACTTGGCTTTG
>JAAEPE010000799.1 GCA_024222395.1 Myxococcales bacterium | reverse complement strand
TCAAGCGCACTCTGGGGAGAATCAGTCGAGTGTGGAGGGAATGCGATGTGAAGGGACGTTGCGCTCGATGCCATGCCCTTCTAACCGACTAGATCACACCGAAATTCCCAGAAGAGAACTGTCACAGTCAGATCTACACCCTATCGTAAGGGTGTAACTCTGACTATGACACTCTCAGCCTCGCATCGCTTGAGGCGGAAGCGCTCGCCGTCGGGGACCTCTAGGCGGCGAGCTCAGTCTGCCGGCCAGGGGTCTGCGGGCAGGTCCAGGTCCGTTGGTGGAATGGCGCCGTTCGCAATCATCACGTCGATGAGCTGACGCAGGAGCTCCAAGTCGGCTGTCATGTCCTCGTCTCCTTCGCCCTCGTAGAGTTCCTCGTTGTAGTCGATAATGGCTGCCTCTACGCGGCGAAGCGTCCATATCGCGTGGGTTCCTAGGCCGCTATGGTAGTCGGCGCAGCCGCGCTCGAGGGACCTGTAGAGATTGAGCATAGCAAAACTCTTATGCACGATGGCCGGGTCGCTGGCGTCGAAGTAGCCCTGAGGCGGTGTGCTGTCGGGGGCAAATGGATAATTCATGATGAGACTTTGACTCGTCGGTTCGGTGGCGCCTGACTCGCGAAAGGTCACATTGACTTGGGCCACTTCGGCCTCGGTAACGGCGGGTACGGGCAGCTCCGTTTTGTGCTCCAGATTCAGAAGTAGAGCAGAGCCGCCACCGCGGCGACCGCCATTGCCGCCGGGTGTGGTGTCGTCATGGCTTACCCGATGGGCAATGAAGACGCTGGGGACCGATATGCTTCCGCCCGTCGGATTGTCTTGCCAGAAGCTCGAACCATAGGCGCGCTTGAAGTCATATAGGCTTCCGGCCTGCACGTCCAAGGTGACATCAAAGGCAACGGGCACTGTGAAGTACGCGAGCTCCTCGGTGAAGACCTCTTCAATCGCCGCGGTGTTTTCGAGGAAGTAGTGATTGCCGTTGCCTTGCTCCGCAAGTCCTCGCATGAGCTGCACGTTGAAGGAGGTGCCTAGGCCGATGCTAGTGATCGCGAGCCCTTCAGAGTTGTAGCCCGCACTCATTGCCTCGATGCCCTCGGTGCTTGTTGTGCCAACGGTTGGATTCCCATCGGACAATAGGATTACGCGATTTTGCCGTTCGATATCGAAGGCAGACTGAACTTGCTGGTATCCAAGCTCCAATCCGGCGTAGAGATTCGTGCCACCGGCGGCGACCAGGTCCTCTGCAATTGAGAAGAGTTCAGAACGGTCATCGCCTACCAATCCCATCGGCGCAATGACTGCAGCCGAATCGCTGTAGCGAACCAGGGAGAGCATGTCGTCATCGCGAAGCTCGCCGATAAGCGTAGCAAGTGCTGCTCGTACATCAGCAATCTTGCCTTCCATCGAACCGGAGACATCGACGACGACAGACATCGTTAGTGGTGGCCTGTTGTCGGGATCAATGGCGACGTTGGTATTGAGTCCAAGTTGCAACATGGCGGTTTGGGAACCCGTGAGGAGGTCAGGCATAACGGCGAGCATTCCCTGGACGCAGACCCGCTCACCGCATTCCGCGGGTGGTTGCACGAGGTAGTGCTCTGCAAAGAATCCTGAGGAGTCAAGATCGGTGGCCTGTGGCACCACACCCTGATTCAGTAGCTGGCGGAAGTAGCCAATGTCGCCGGATCCTCCGAGGTCGATGTTGCCGCCGCCGGCTCCACTATCGCTGTCGCCACCTCCACACGCCGCCATGGCTGCGAAGGTAAGTGCTAATGACAAGATTCTTGCTCGTTCCATGGGTGGGCAATTAGCAAGGGGAGGACCACAAGGCAGGTCGCGTACTTTCAGGGAATTAGGGGCAGAAAGGCGCAATGAGTCGGACATCAATGTCAGGAATTCAGGCCCGGCTCAGAAGCCGCTTCGAGAGGTCATAAGGGCGATTTAGGTCCCCACTGCCGCCGACTAAGTACCGGTCCCCAGAAATCGGTGATCAGTGAAAAAGCTGCCCAGACAGATCGGATTTGATCGACTTGACGGATGCAAACCAGCATTGAGATCCGTTTAAGTCCGCAAGGAGATCGGGAGCTTCGGCTACGCGTGCGTCGGCAAACAGCTCCGTACCGTGAAGTCGTCCGGGCGAAGATCATTCTGATGCTGGCGCATGGAGAGAGTTCTTTCGGAAGTGAGTCGCACAGCAGGAGTGGCCAGACGCATCGTATACAAGTGGGCGAACCGATTCCTAGAGCGGTGATTGGATGGTCTCCGGGACCTCCCTCGAAGCAGGCGCCCAGCCCGTTATTCCCCCGATCGTCGCTACGAATCTGGTGAAGCGGGCCTGCGAGCTACCGGATGACGTCGGTCGGTCGTTGTCGCTGTGGTCGTATGCCTCGTGACGAAGGAATTGAGGAGCAGCGAGCAGTGCTTGTGCATGAAGCCATCGCACTGCACACCTCTGCGGGAATCGCACATTTGCGAGAGCCCGAAATCGCCCTGACGCACTTTGGCGCAGGATTTGATGTCTTTGGTCTCGCCCGTGAAGAGGTTGCAAGCGAAACCAAAGACGCAATCGTTGCCGAATGACCACGCGAGAATTTCAAGACGGGTTTCATCGCAATTCTTGAAGACCAAGCTGAGCCGAGACCGAATTGTCACATAGCATCCGCAATGAAGATCGGCTTTGGCATGAAGATCCAGCGTGCTCCATTTGGTCAGTAGTTCCTAGCAGCAGACGGGGATTTACTACCTCTTTTCTACCCCTGAGATTCCGGAACGAAAAGACCCCAGAGTATTGGCTACTTCGGGGTCGCTAGGTGGCGGAGCAGACGGGACTCGAAACCCCCATTTCTATATGCCCAAAACTCGCCATACTGTTACCGCCACCACACAAGAATCTCACGCGGTACTTCGGCGTCTTTGCGCCCGCGCATCGGCGGCACGCCGATTTGGTGGCCATTGGCCGAGAGCGGCCGAGAGCCGGATGCGCTAGACGAGACCGACTCCGCTGCGACCAACCCCATACGCAAGCGCGGACTCCCATGGGGAGAGCTCCTCCGTCGGGTATTCGCCATCGATATCCTCAAATGTGACCAGTGCGGAGGTGACATGAAGATCATCGCCATCGTTCCAGCCTCAGAAGCAACCGAGGCAATCTCGGACCACCTCGGAATCGACACCGACCACAACCCAGCCAATGGCCCGCCACCGACCTGAGCGCGGGGTAGAAGGAAGGCTCATGCCGACAGCCAACGCGGCTGACTGCCCCTGCGCCTGCCACCCTACAGGTGAACAGCCCTCACCAAAAGAGGAAGGCCGCTACGGTGCCCGGCCTCTACTCCGGCGGTTTCCCAAAAGCCAGGTTTATGCTTCTTATGCCTTGAAATTATTCGTCTGGTCGAGGATGCCAGTTTACCTATCCGGAAAGCACTGCGGCGACTAGATATTCGGAGGTCCACGTGTTACAACTGGTGGAAGGGTTATCGGGAGGACGGGGTGGATGGTTTGGAAGTTCGAAAGGCATCAGCGACCCTGGCCGG
>JAAEPE010000798.1 GCA_024222395.1 Myxococcales bacterium | reverse complement strand
GCGGGCAAGTCGACGCTCTTGCGAATCATGGCGGGCGTTGACAAGGAATTCACGGGGGAAGCCTTCCCAATGGAAGGCCTCAAGATCGGATTCCTCCAACAGGAGCCAGGTCTAGACGAGAGCAAGGATGTCTTGGGCAACGTTGAAGATGGCGTCAAAGACAAACGAGCGCTGCTGCAGGAATTCGAGGATCTCGGCATGAAGATGGCTGAGCCCATGAGCGATGACGAGATGAACTCGCTGATGGATGAGCATGGCAAAGTGCAAGACGCCATCGACGCGGGCAATCTTTGGGATCTCGACAGAGAAGTCGAGTTGGCAATGGACTCGCTACGCTGCCCCCCCGGTGACGCCAAGATTGAGAACCTCAGTGGTGGCGAAAAACGTCGCGTCGCTTTGTGTCGACTCTTGCTTGAGAAGCCCGACATGATTCTCCTCGACGAACCAACAAACCACTTGGATGCAGAGTCGGTGCAGTGGATCGAGCACTTTCTCTCCGAGTTCACAGGAACGGTCGTAGCAGTCACCCACGATCGCTACTTCCTCGACAACGTCGCCGGGTGGATACTCGAACTTGATCGCGGTGCTGGCATTCCCTACGAGGGCAACTACTCTGGATGGCTCGAAGCCAAAGAGAAGCGGCTTTCATCCGAGGAGAAGGTCAAGTCGGCCAGGGCACGGGCGATGGAGCGAGAGCTCGAATGGGTGCGACTCTCTCCCAAGGCACGCCACGCAAAGAACAAAGCTCGTCTCAACCGATACGACGAGATGGTCGCAGAGTCGGACAACGAGAGCATCGACGCGCTCGAGATTGTGGTTCCGCCAGGACCACGCCTTGGCAACGAAGTCGTCGAAGCAATCGGCGTCCGCAAGTCGTATGGCGACAAGCTACTTATGGACGATTTGAGTTTCCGCCTCCCGCGTGGTGGCATCGTCGGCATCATTGGCGCGAATGGCGCTGGCAAGACGACTCTCTTCAAGATGATCATGGGGATTGAGAAGCCCGATGTAGGCGAACTCAAGGTCGGTGAAACAGTCAAGTTGGCATACGTAGATCAGAGCCGAGATACACTTAGCGATGACAAGTCCATCTACGAGGAAATCAGCGAAGGAGCTGAACACGTCGAGCTTGGTTCTCGCACGATGAACGCTCGAGCCTACTGCTCGACCTTCAACTTCAAAGGCTCCGACCAACAGAAGAAGCTGGGAACGCTCTCGGGTGGGGAGCGAAATCGAGTGCACCTCGCCAAGCTCATCAAGAGCGCGGGCAACCTGCTCCTTCTCGACGAACCGACCAACGACCTCGATGTGGACACACTTCGCGCGCTAGAGAACGGCCTGCTCAACTTCCCTGGCTGCGTCGTTGTCATCAGCCACGATCGCTGGTTCCTCGACCGCATCGCCACTCACATCCTGGCCTTCGAAGGCGACTCCAAAACAGTCTGGTTCGAAGGCAACTACCAGGACTACGAGAAAGACCGACGAGCACGCCTCGGCGACGACGCCGATAAGCCAAAGCGGTTGGCATACAAGGCCCTTACCTAGCTAGCCTCCGGCGTCCTCTATAGCTCTAGGGGCTACTACTACTGCG
>JAAEPE010000797.1 GCA_024222395.1 Myxococcales bacterium | reverse complement strand
TACCTTGCGCAAGGAAGACCGATCTGCGAATGGAATGACAAGGAAGCCACCTTGCAGCGCTCGCGTCTTCGCCTGCGAGACAAGGAATGGAAAGAGAAGTACCGCGTGACGCGCCCCAAGGTCGAACGAAGAATCACTCACCTCATGCAACGCAGACACGGCGGACGAAGAGCATGGGTGAGAGGCCGGAACCGAGTTAGGGACGATTTCTCTTTGCTCTGTGCCACAGCGAACCTCAAGCGACTCGCCAAACTCGGCCTGCACCACCGCGATAGCTCATGGGCGGCGGCCACCCTTGGCCTCGTTTTCGCCCCGGCCTTCTGCTTCATCTCTGCAGCTGCACGCTGGCTTTCACCCGGAACCACCATCATTCCCCGTCCCGCTTCCTAGTACTACTTGATCACTTTTTGGCAGATCCTCGCGGCGGACTACCGGGCTCAAAGGCCGTTCGACACAATGGGCACTCGCCAAGATGCCTGACAAGGAGCTGCTGCAGCTGGCGGCGTACCTCAGCAAGCGTCCATGGCAGTTTTCGCCGGGGGGGGAATAGCGCTCGGCGGAGCGCAAGAAAAGCATG
>JAAEPE010000796.1 GCA_024222395.1 Myxococcales bacterium | reverse complement strand
CGCTAGAGCCAGCAAGTTTGGAGTGCTTGCCATCGCAGCTTCTCCAGCCAAGGAAGTGTGGTCCCAACGGGTCGATTCGAGAACCACGAAAATAATATTGGGCAGAGAAGAAGCGGCCAGCGTCGCAACCTCTGCCTCTAAGACAAGCCTCTGGGGAACGTAGCCTTGGAACCAGATATTGTCCTCGCCTGGTCCAGGCACAAGGAGTTCATCGTCAGCCATTGCCCATTCCCAGTAGGTTGCAAGGCTCGCATTGCCCTCCAACTGACGAAGAGGCGTGAAACTCGATGTCGGTGCGAGGAGGGACAAGAAAAGGAAAGGCAGCCCTAGGAGAGCGGCGGCTCGCGCTCTTCCGCGACCGCGGGTTGCGGGCTCCTTCTCATGAGAACGAACGAAGAACTGGGCGAGGGGCGGCACCGCGAAGAAGACGAGAAGCCCTACGATCCGAGCCGGTGTTATCACGCCCCCTTCTTCGAGAATGCCAAAGACTTCTTCTGAGAGTTCGAGGCCGATGGTGAATGCCTCGAAGGTTAGCTGTTCGCCAGTCGTCCCGAGGTAGAGTGCGTTGATACAAGCAAGCCCGGTGATCAAGAGGGTGAGTGGGATAGTGGCCGCAAGTAGCCAGAGCGATCGGGCCTCCCCAACTGCAAATATCACTAGCAGCAAGAGGTGTAGGGAGACATCACTGGCGATAATGCAGAGCCAGGTGCCCACCCCGACGTCGATGCCTTCGAGGCTGCCCATGACAGTCCACTTGGCTACAGCAACCCCAAGCATGGAAACGATAAGCAAATAGCTAGTAGAACCAGAGAGCAGCGCAAGCCAGTGCCAGCGGCTGGGCGCAATACGCCTAAGGAGCTCACGCCAATCGCGCTTGGCCTTGGGCGCTGCTTCCTCGGGCATTGGAGTACCTTACCAGCCCCGTTTGGGTGCCGGCTTCGCACAGCTTCTCTCACGACACTCGTTGAATAGGAACGCTACTGGCAGATAAGGCTGCACAGCCAAGCGCTACTCCGGAGTCGGCGACCGCTAGGCTGTGCTGCTAGCAGAGCTCTTGCACAGCACAAAGTTCCGTGCAGGCGGTGATTTTCTTCGGCTGCAAGGCGCGGGTTCGACGGGGCTAGTTTCAGTTTCGTCGGGGTTAATGCTGAGTTATGAAACTGGTTTCGTAGAAAAGCGGCCCGGCACGGAGACGCCGGAGCCGTTCGAGAGGCTACTCGTCGTCGAGGTCGTCCGACCACCCTCGCCTAACCAACGTATTTGCTCTCGGCTTCTACAATCTCTTCTTCGTTCGAGCGGGTTCTCAAGGGCATTGGTACTTTCCTATTTCCGTCCTCTTCGTCTCCCTTGTCAGCATCCGCGGATTCGAGTTTCTGGCATCGCTATTCCAGAAGCGCCGACTGTGGGAGCCAGGGTTGGCCGTGGCGTGCACCTTGCTCACCATCCTGGTCTTCGTGACCTTGCACCGAACAGAGGACTACCATTCCAAAGTCGCCAAGTTCTTCTACGAAGTTGCTCCTGCAGCCCGCAAGGAACTAAAGGATAAGGACGTCCGGATGCTCTCGCTCGACGATGGCATTGTTGCCTATGCCCTTGGGGCTACCCACCATGTCGGGTACCGGGCTTTGTGGTGACGCTGAAACTGCGAAGGCTCGCAAGGAGCGTCGCATCGGTGATTTTACCATCAGCCGAGGTTATACCCACTTCACTTCGTTCAACTATTACAACGCTGCCGGTCTGCACAAGACATCATCACCGGGGCTCGGGCGCTGGCTTGCTGGGTGCTTTCAACTCAAAGATCCCAAGCGCTACAATTGTCGCCACGCATACCACTACGAAAATCTCTTTGGCATCATCGAGGTACTTCCGTCGGACGCGCCGAGCGCGTGCAGACGAAACACTAGCTTTTCACTACGGGTTCTTTTCGAACAGCCACCAGGTCACGTCATCGATGCCAGTGGTTCGGCGCCAGTGAAAGCCATGGGCGATGGGCGATAGGTCGTAGTTGTCGAGCCAGTAGCTACCGAAGTCACGCTTGAAGAGAAGCC
Organism: Myxococcales bacterium; assembly: GCA_024222395.1. GTDB lineage: Bacteria > Myxococcota_A > Polyangia > Haliangiales > Haliangiaceae > NORP324. The sequence continues at coordinate 2,043 of JAAEPE010000796.1, read as the reverse complement.
CGGCGTGTCCTCGATACTCCACCTCCTCTGGATTTCGGGAGAAGTACTCAGCGCATAAGATGTAGCGACTGCTCACGCGATACATCTCCGATGTCGCTCTGGGCAGATCGTCAGGCGCGATATGGATCAGAACTCCGCTGGTGAAACACATCTCGATGGATGCGTCGGCGAAGGGTAGGTTCAAGGCGTTGCCGGCCTTGAGGTGATCACGGTCGAGAACACCATCTTCGATGACGACGGAACGAGCCTTCGGATTGGGCTCTACAGCAAAGAGTTCGGAGTCGACGAGCCCCTGGAGAGCGCGCTGGTTGATGGCGACATTGCAGCCGACTTCCAGAATGCTCTTTGGCAATCGCCCGTCAATGGGTCGCAACATATCGGCCCAGGCACGAGAGCGGGTCCGCACGGCCTCATCGGTTGCCGCGCAACGCTGGATATACTGGTCTCCGAAGGTGTCTTGCCAGGCTTTGAGTTGGGCTGTCTGTGACATGGTCTTTGTTCCAATTCGCTAGAGAATGGGAGCCACTGTTGCGATTGATGTACCAGGCTCGAAAGGCAATAGTTCTAGCCATTTACCCAAGAACAACGTGCCCCACGCTGTCAAAATTGACATCTGCTTCGCTCGCTGCGCCCGACAGGCGCCGGGATTGATTCGTTGCGCCCCTGCCGCAGGAGCGGGCTCGCTCGGTTTGAGAACCACGAGCGCTAAAGAAATTGGGCATTCGGAACGAATAGTGGCTTGAGGGAAATACACATGAAGATCGCAGTCATGCAGCCCACCTACCTGCCCTGGATTGGGTACTTCGACCTGATAGACCGGGTCGACGCCTTCGTCCTTCTCGACGATGTGGAGTTCTCTCGCCAGTCGTGGCAACAGCGCAACCGCATCAAGGGAGCACAGGGGCTGCAGTGGCTCACAGTACCCGTTCGCTGCAGCGGCCGGAGCAAGCAGACGCTCAGCTCAGTAGAAGTAGCCGACACTCGCTTCGCCAGAAAACACCTCAAGTCCATTGAGCAGCACTACCGCAAGAGTGCCTGCTATGCGACCTACGCCGATGAGATCGAGAAGATCCTCTGCGATTCAAACTCCCATCGAATGCTGAGCACCCTCAACTCATCCATCATCTATTGGCTTGCCAGTAGCCTGGGCATACCCACGAAGATCCTTCGCTCTTCTGAGCTTCAGCTCTCCGGCACCCGCGGTGCACGCGTCGCCGACATCTGCAGCGTGCTAGGTGCTACCAGCTACGTCTCCCCAATGGGTGCAGCGCAGTACCTGTCCGAGGACATCGGCGCCTTTCAGGAGCATGGGGTCGACGTCGTGTTCCATGACTATGAGCACCCAAGCTACACTCAGCTCTACGGAGACTTTGTGCCCTTCGCCGCGGCCGTCGACCTCTTGTTCAACGAAGGAACCGAGTCCAAAGAGATCTTGCGTAGCGGATTCCGAAGCTTCGCCAGCGCGCAGAGCATCTTCGAAGCCCTGCCAATGGCCTCGTAGTTCGGGTTATCTCAACGCGGGACTTCCGCGCGATTCTCGGACCAGGGATTGTTCGTCCGTCAGCATCTTCGTGGCCGCGGGCTAGTCGTCGTCCCAATCGTCGTCCCAATCGTCGTCATCGTCGTCATCGTCGTCATCGTCGTCGCGATACTTCCGATTCAGCCTCTCTCGCTCCCTCCGCGCCCGCTGCTTGCGCCTTTTCTCCGCGCGCTTTTCCGCGCGCTTCTCCTTCTCGCGCTTCTTCTCCCGCTTGCGCTTTTTTCGCTCCCTGGCTTCGCGCTTCTCGCGCTCGGCTTCGCGCTTCTTGCGCTTGGCTTCACGCTTCCTGCGCTTGGCCTCCTCGCGTTCGGCGCGAATTCGCTGCTTCTCCTCGGCTCGCAGGTCCTCGAGCGAGGCTAGGAAAGGCACTCTCAAGGCTTCTATGGAGAACCTCGGCGTCCTCATGTCCTACAGCCGGCCTCATGTCAGCGATGACAATCCCTACTCGGAGTCACTCTTCGGAACGATGAAGACACGACCAGCGTATCCACGGAATGGCTTTG
>JAAEPE010000795.1 GCA_024222395.1 Myxococcales bacterium | reverse complement strand
TCGTAAGCGGCATGGTCAAGAGGGTTTGCACTGCGGAAAGGCTGGGAGTTGATCTCTGCGGAATAGATGACCGGCTGACAGTCGACGGCAATCGGCAGAGTGCTGATGGTCACACCCAGGCCCAGCCGACCCAGGGCGGCAAACACGACTGCCACGAGACTGCCGAGGTGTTGACCGACGACACCCTAGATCTCTTCCGCCTCGTGGACGATATGATCTCGTTCGTCGAGCACCCTGCACATGCACTCAAGCGGGGTGTGCATCGTACGCTGTAATTAAATCCCGGGATTAAAAGGGCCCTTTTAAAAGCGCAAATCTTGACGCATTCCGCTCGTTTTATTTCGGGATTCGGACGTTTCATGGGACGGCATCGAGACCGATCGAGTCTCGCCCTCCTCCTTTCCGCGGTCGCAACCATTGTGCTTTGGTATGGCAGGCCTACGAGACAAACGTCGTACACGATCCTGACGATGACCTATGAAAAGAGAGGGGCCATGGTCGAGGGGTTCATTGGGCACTACGAGACGTGCGGCGGACTTGACTCTATCCTTGTCGTCTGGAATGGTCCGGACATGGAGTCCACTATCGACACGGCCCACATCCATGCCACGTCGCGCGTCCCAGTCCGCTTCCGCGCCGAGGGAAAACCCTCTTTGAACAACCGGTATCGCCCAGATCCGCATCTCTCCGACATTGATGCCCTCCTGATCCTCGACGACGACCTCCGCATCGACTGCGACTCTGTACAACGGGCGCTTAGTGCCTTTCACCGTTCACGACGACAGGACATTGTCGGCTGGTTTCCCCGTTTTGCAATGCTCGGCACTCCCCACTCGTACTACCTTGGCGAGCCACATACCATCAAGCGAGGCGAGTACAACTTGATTCTGTCTGGGGCCGCGTTTGTCGACCACAGAAGGTACTTTGAGCTCTATTGGGCACCAGAGCTCGCAGAGATGCGAGCGGTTGTGGACGTACGCTCTCATCTGTCGCTCGGACACATTCGCCAACTCCCCACTCGCCCACCCGCTCACACACTCGTTTGTCCGGCGCAGTCGGAGTGGAACTGCGATGATCTGCTGTTTAATTTTGTGGTCGCAACAGCTGGCGGAGGGAGCCACTACCTCCGGGCCGGCACCATCACAGACCTCTCTCGCACGACTGGCGTGGGGATCAGCCATGACGAGGATGGCTTTGTACGGAAGGCCGCGGACTGTCTCCGCCGATTTCATGAGCATTTTGGTGACACGCGCTTAAAAACCTCCCGTTTCCGCTTTTCTGAGGATGGGGAGATCCCTCCGGACTGCGACGAGCGTCGATCAAAGCTGTTCTGTCAGTACTGATAACATCTAGGCCGTATCATATCATATCACATCCTTGTTCAAGATGAACAACACCTCGTTAATGGCTTCAGTCTTATTCTTCCCACCGTTGCGAAGAGACTCGGACAGCAGGGCGCGCGTCATATCCATGTCAGCCTCTGCCTTCTTCAGCCTGTCAGCCGCCCCCACCCACCGTCGGAGGTCG
>JAAEPE010000794.1 GCA_024222395.1 Myxococcales bacterium | reverse complement strand
TTGGCTCCCCGAGGCGACCTCAAGTACGAACTTCGAGTGCGGCTACGTAATCGACTTCGACAAGGCGAGAAAGCGGTTACGTCCCAAGAAGTTGGAGCCACCGACCGTTGTGAAGCGACTGGCCCAGGCCGAAGAGTGGCAAAGGCAGCTCGACGCCGGGGAAGTTAAACACCGTGCCGAGATTTCGCACAGGGAGGGAGTGTCCAGGGCACGAGTAACCCAGATCATGCACTTGCTGAAGGTCCATCCTACGGTGCTCGACTACGTACGCTGTCTAGGACCAGGAACACCAGAGCGGCTTGTCACCGAGCGCAAACTGCGGCTTCTAGTAGCTCGCTCTCAAGGCAAGCAGGTTGCGGCTGCCAGGCTGAGCCTTGCCGGCTTTGCCGCGTTTCTCGACACTCCCGACAAGGTCCCCGCACCGTTGCGCACGAGCGAGGCGAACGGGCGCTAGTCATCTGTCACTTCGTCGGAGCCGGTGGCTCCTTGGCCCAGGCCCGCCACCGACGCAAAGCGGCAG
>JAAEPE010000793.1 GCA_024222395.1 Myxococcales bacterium | reverse complement strand
TTGGCTCCGGCAGACGGGCTCGAACCGCCGACCTAGTGATTAACAGTCACCCGCTCTACCAACTGAGCTATGCCGGAATGCTGCGGATTTCTATGGGATTCCCACCGAGCTGTCAACCCCGTAGCCCGTCCTACTTCCACAAGCCCCGAGTCGCTCGCATGACACCGCATAACACCTAGCCTAGGTTGCGCTCTCGGGCGGCCCACGACGACAATTGAGACATGGGTCCAAAGCTTGCCTTCGCCGCCTCCGCTCTCTCCCTAACGCTTGCATGTAGCGAGAGCAAGCTTCCCGCGACGCAGGTCGAGGCCACAACCAACACTCCAAAGTCGGCAGAGACAGCGGTCCCAGCCGAACCAGCTGCCCCAGCCGAACCAGCCAAACCAGCCAAGCCCGAGAAGAGCAGGCCTCCTGAGGGCATCGCAACCATGCTCGGCAACATCAGCGCCGAGAAGAAAAACTCCTCCAGCAATACTGGTAGTGGACGAATCGCTCGCCAATACGAAGTCGAGGGCACGTGGAAAGGAACTCCCATTAATGGTCTCGGTCGGGGCATCGTCGTCGACCCTACGACGGCCATTGTTGTGAATTCGTTTTGGCAAGCTAGCGACTCAAGCTGTCCAGACATGGGCGAGTTCTTCGTGAACTCTCTCGTCGCGGAATCCAAGTAGCCGCGCCATGGCTGCATCTAGACTATTACTCGCCTCCGTTCTTCTTGCGGGAGTTTCCAGCTGCTCCTCGAGCAAGAATTCGTCTGAGGACACGCCACGGTCCCCGAAGAAGGACTCCCACCAAAAGCCAGCAACGGCCAAGCCCGTTGCCGACACAGGAAAAGCACTCCCTGATGGTACTCGCACCATCGAGCGCACGAAACTCTCCAGCATTGCTCACAAGGACTTAGATGGCGAATCTAGGCAGTGGACGGCGCAAGGCGGCATCGTGGTAGACGACACCGACTACCGCGAACTCTACCGAAGCCGAGGCGAGCACTTCATTGGCTTCCGAGGGACGGTGAAAGCAGCAAGCGAGGACTGCCTCGTGCATTGGAAGGCCGAGCTCATCAAGAGCGCGACCGGACGAGGCCAATCCATCGGCAAGATCGAGGGTACACTACCGGTGCCCGCAGAAACGTCTGCTGTAGCGTCAGGGCTTCTCGCCCTATCCCCCGCCGCTGCGGCCAGCATTGGAAGCGCAAGCGTCGGCTACTGGAGCTTGTGCGGCGACGCCCTGCCCTCGCCCAGTGTCTTCGACGTTCTCATCACCGAGACCAATGCCGAGCAGATCAAATTTGGCAAGTCCTTCGACCTGCACCATACGCGCCTAAACATGGAATCCAAGGTGGCCGCTACCAAGAAGCCACGTCGCTGCTACTTCGAGATGGTCGCCGAAGACATAGACGCCGATGGGTTCACGCTCAATCGCGACTTCGCTAGTTTCAGCTTGACTCCAGGTGCCAAAGGCGGCGCCAATATTCGTCGCACGACGTTCGAGGGCGGCAATGAGAGCGACTACGCCAAACAGGTCGCGGGCAAGAGAAGCTACCTTCGCAAACTCAATTGCAAGGCGGGCAGAGATTCGCTCAAACCAAAATTGGAAGGCATACGTATTGGCAAACTCAAAGCACACCGCTATGAGGGGGAGCCGACGACAGCCGAGCACCACGTACGCGCAACGTATGGACACAGCGCTACCTTTGAGAACACGACGGGAAAAGACTGTTCGTTCCGCATTCGCTACCGCATGCTCGATACCTCGGGTATGCCGCTCAACCGCTCGCCCGTGCTCAGCGAGTCGGTGCATTTGCGAAAAGACGCCAAGGTCGACTACCGGTCGGCCAAGAATCGCCTCTTCGTCTGGCTCGAGCAGGCGGGACAAGTAGGTTCGCTAGTCGCAGAGCAGGCGGCTCCGATTCAAGCCTGCGGAAGCTTCGACGAGAGCCGAGCGCTATAGACAGGCAACGAGACGGTCGGCGGCGAGAGGCACGAGCACCAAGAAAAGCTCGGGCTCGATGAGCTCTACCTCCATCAATTCGAGTCGCGAGCCTCTGCGAACCATGTCGACGCGAGTATGGGTGGTTTCAACGGGACAGGCCGCGAGCGCCCTTAGTGCCAACTCCCTCGCTTTTGCATCGGGGACTTCTACCGTATTGATACCACCAAACTCTATCTGCACGCGAAAATCGCCTGCACGTGGTCGTTTGCGAATGCCGTGATGCACCTCGCCACCAAGGACGATAACCGCAAGCTCGCCCTCACTCTCGATCTCCCTGACGAAGGGCTGCACCATCCACGGCGACTGCTTAGTACCGGTCCCCAGAAATCGGTGATCAGTGAAAAAGTTGCCCAGGCAGATCGGATTTGGTCGACCTGACGGATGCAAACCAGCATTGAGATCCGTTTGAGTCCGCAAGAGGATCGGGAGCTTCGGCTACGCGTGCGTCGGCAAACAGCTCCGTACCGTGAAGTCGTCCAGGCGAAGATCATTCTGATGCTGGCGCATGGAGAGAGTTTTTCGGAAGTGAGTCGCACAGCAGGAGTGGCCAGACGCATCGTATACAAGTGGGCGAACCGATTCCTAGGGCGGCGATTGGATGGCCTCCGGGACCTCCCTCGAAGCGGGCGCCCAGCCCGTTCTTCCCCCGATCGTCGCTACGCATCTGGTGAAGCTGGCCTGCGAGCTACCGGATGACGTCGGTCGGTCGTTGCCACTGTGCTCGTGCGCGGAACTGGCTCGCACCCTCATGGGCGATGGAATCGTCGAGAGCATTTCGCCTCAG
>JAAEPE010000792.1 GCA_024222395.1 Myxococcales bacterium | reverse complement strand
CGCGCCCAAACGCCACCTGAGGCTCGACCACGCCGAGGGCAAACCAGTGATTTTCATCCCCCATTGCATCGATGTCGGGTGACGCCAAGCGAACTACGATTGGCCACGAATAGGTCCAACCAGACGAGGCGCCACCCACCGAGGCTAGGCCTCGACTCGATACTCGCTGCCCAGGAATTTGCGAATGGTCTTCGCTTTGGTGGGTGTCTCGACGATTACTAGGTTTTGCCCGGATGAGCTCATGGCCTCATACATCTACTTCCTGAGAGCCGGGGGCAATCAAGAGGCTGAATTCACTCCGCGGTCGTGAACCTGTGTATACAGGGCGCTAACACAAGGAATCTATTCACTATTCTACCGTTCACCGGAAGCCGAAAAAATACCGGCAGATACGCCCATAATAATATGTCAGGCACCGCCGAACCACACACGAGCTTGCTAATCCGGCGCTCCTTGCTCGGCGAGACTCGACTTGAGCTCTTCCAGCCCTTCTCGATCCTCCTCGTCGAGCTTGGAGGGATCGATGGTCTCGATGGCGGCAGCGGCTTCATCAAAGCGCTCGAGTCTGACCAGGGCCTGGGTCCAGGCGAGCTCGAGTGGGTCGCGGTCTTCCTCTTCCTCCGGACAGAGACGAAGGGCCCAGGACAGATCCTGCTCCGCCTTCTCCGCATCGCTCTCGATCAGCACACTGCCACGAACGATAAGGGCTAGCTGAAGGTCGCAGTGCTCGGGCCCCATCGCGGGCTCAAGGATCTCAAGGGCGCGAGTCGCCATCGTGACGCTTCCCGGGACATCCTCCAAGTCCAGGGTTGCTTGCACCGAATAGCACAGGCCCTTGAGCTGGGGGCCCTGCATAGGAGCACAGGGATCATCGGCGGTGGCCACCGGATCTACGTAGCCGGCGATCGCGCTCTGCATGCGCCTCATCTCCTCACTGTAGCCAGCGTCCCCTGCCGCAAGCTCTTTCAGAGACTGCTTGGTCGTGCGAACCAGCTCTAGGTACTCGCTGCCCTCGCCATCTCCGTTCGAGGCACCGCCGGCGAGCTCCAGGAACAGGTCGCTGGTCGCTTCTTCGTCCTTCCAGTTGGCCAATCTTGCCAGGGCTTCACTGCGAAGCCCGGGATCAGAGACCCGCTGAGAGAGACGGGCGGCCTGCATGGCAGCCTCCTCGGCACCTTCGCTGCCATTGGCCACCAGAGAGCGAGAGAGTATCAGGAGAGCACGCACTTCTAGATCCTGGCGCTCGATCTGGCGGGCGAAGTCGACAAGCCCCCTTGCCTCCCCTACCGCCTGCCCGAGCCGGGCATCGCGCAGGGATTTCTCCGCTGCTGCCTCCATGGCCTCGAACTCTGGAATGGGCTCGAGCTCTGTCGCCGACCTCGAGTCGACCACCAGAAGCAATGTCAGGCCAAGAGCGAGCAAGAGAGCGAGGGCCAGGGGCAACCAGCGCCGGCGCGGTGAGGTCAGGTCGTGCAGCAGCGCTCCCATCGAAGGGTAGCGCTCTTGCGGATCGCGCGAAAGTCCTCGGGCGAGGGCACGCGAAAGCCAGGGCGGAGCACTGGAGTCAGCTGGCGCCTGGCGCATGCTTCCGTGCAGCGTCGCCTCGGCAAGCTGGGCAATCGTCTCCGCCTCGAAAGGCCGGTAGCCGTGGAGGGCCTCAAAGAGTGCCACGCAGAAGCTGTATTGATCGCTGGTCTCCGTGGCGGGCTCACCGGCAAACTGCTCTGGCGCCATGAAGGCGGGTGTGCCGACCAAAGAACGCGTCTGCTGCGTCTCCTCGCCCCCGGCACCCGTCGAGCCCAGGGGGGGCAGCGCTTCACCAGCCACCCGAGCCAGCCCGAAGTCGCTGACACGAACTTCCCCCTGGGCCGTGAGCAGGACGTTACTCGGCGTGAAGTCGCCGTGCACGACGCCGACCTCGTGCGCCGCCTTCAGGCCTTTGCCGGCAGCCACGAAGAGATCGAGTGTGTGCTGCCACGAGCGCGGCTCCTTGCACCACTCCTTGAGCGTTCCCCCACTCGCGTATTCCAGAGCCACATAGATGCAGCCCTGCCAGTCCCCCACATCGTAGATCGTGGCGACATGGGCGCTTGCGAGCTTTGCCATGACCTTCGATTCTCGGGCCAGGAGACTCTCCCGAGCAGCAGGATCCTCCTCACTGGGGCGAAGCAGCTTGAGCGCGACCATGCGATCGAGCTTGGGATCGTGCGCCGCATAGACGACACCCATGCCGCCGTAGCCGACCACTCTTTCCACCCGGTAGCGAGCGATCATGGTCCCCGGCACCGCCAGCGTCTGCGGCGACTCGGCGTGCCGAAGTGCCACTTCTTCCGAGGCGCTGCGCTCGCAGTGGGTCAACTCGGTCAGCAGCATGCGACAGGCATCACAGGCATCGAGGTGCTCCTGCACTCTCGTCGCTTCCCCGTGTCGTCCCTCGAAGAGATCGACGATTTCATTGGCATCCAGACAGTCGACGCTATGGGTTGCTGTGTTGCTCATCGCCAATCGCTCCACGTATCATGCTGACAGGGCCGGTATGCGGCAAGCAGGATGACGCTGGAAGAGGACATTCTCACCGTTCTCAACTCTCTCTACGAAGAGAGTGTTCTGCATTGGACGGGTTTCTCAGTCGATCGCGAGTTCTTCGTCGCACACGCCCAGCGCTGTATTGCCGGGAGCGCAGACCCGCTCGAAGCGGTCAGGAGGCTGCGAGCCGCCGAGCTGTATCTCGCCTGCGCATGCGCAGAGGGGGAAAGCGTTGCCATTCGTCAGCTCGTCGATTCCATCATCAACAACGTCAATCTGGCTCGCGTATCATCGTCGCAGTCCTTCTCCGCGGAGGTGCGACAACGGGTTGCCGAGAAGCTCCTGGTGGCCAGTCCCAATAAGGGGCCGTGTATTCTCAAGTACGTCGGCCGCGGGTCACTCGCCAGCTGGGTCCAGGTCACCGCCATACGCACTGCTATCGAGTTGCGCCGCCAGCACCATCGCGAACGGCAGCTGACAACCGCCGATGTCGCCCAGCTCGGTGCCACGGACCAGGTAGAGATCGAATACCTCAAGGGCCAGCACCAGAAGGAATTTCGCCGAGCACTCGAAGATGCATTTGCCACACTCAGCGACAGGCAGCGTTCTCTCTTGCGCATGAACGTCGTCGATCAATTGAACATCGCCGAGATTGGCAAGCTCTATCAGGTGCATCGAGCCACCGTCGCTCGGTGGCTCGCCACGGCCCGTGAGAGCCTTTTCACCGAAACTCGAAAGCACCTCGAAATCCACCTCGGCAAGACCCTATCCCCTGCCGAGTTCGAGAGCTTTCTGGACCTGGTGCTGAGTCGGATCGACGTGAGCATTCGTCGACTTCTCGACGAGCCCGCGGTCTAGTCGTCTCCCGACAGGTACTCGGCCATGGCGCGAGCATGGCCAATGCGCCAACAGGGAGAGTGGTGGTTGTCGGTCAGATTTCCATAGGGGACATCGCCGCTCTCAAGGGCTGCCTGGCATGCCTCCTCCAAGTCACCAAAGCGCAGGGCGAATCCATCGACGTGGGCCGTAGGGCTCATGCCGGCTGCGTGAAGGACTCGAGTGGCGCTGTCGTCGGCGGCTTCTTCAATGCTGAAATAGCGCAGGCGTGAAAAGGACTCGCCGGTTTGCTCTTCGATTGCCTGCTCTGCTGCCCGCATCTGCCCGTAGAAGAGCGAGGTGATCGCAAGAAACTGCTCGGCCAGGGGCTTGCCCTCGATCGCGGCAAGCTGCTCGTCGGATAGAAAAGCCATGACCTCTTCAGGAGAGGCGAAGAGAGCCTCAGCCATGACGTCGATGAAGTCATCCTCCCTCTCTGCCAGGCAGTCCATGATGTCTGAAGCGAGAACGCTTGCCTCCGCATCCAACTCGGCTCGTCGCTCGCCCGTGAGCGGCACCAGGAGGTTTGCGAAGGCATGATTCTCGGCGAGCATGAGCCCAATGCCCACGTAGCCCACACTGGCTTCGAAGCACTCGTCGGTTTCGTCGAGCACCGACTCCAGGAGGGAGCTCAGTGACGAGTCGCCTGCTGGCAGATCATGGAGCTCCTCGAGTGGATAGCCGCCCGCGGCAGACGCGGCCTCGAACCAGAGATTGCCCTGCGTGGTGAGCGCGGGGGCACTGGGCTGGAGAAAGCCCAGGGGCTCAGGTTCGCCTTCAGGGGCGATGTAGAAGCTGCGCAAGCCGACCGAGACCTCTTCGAAGAGGTGAAGACCGGCCGCATGCGCGATCTCGTGTACCATGGTTCCGATGATCATCTCGTCGCTGTGTTCGTCGAGAAAGCTCGAGTAAACCACGACCGCCCAGGCGACCGTATCGCCATCCCTGATGACGAAGGCCCTGAGCTCCGGATCCTCGTTGTCGTCGACGAGCAGAAGGCTGGGAACATCAAGATTGCCGAGGCGATAGATCGCCCCATAGGCCTGCCAGGCTTCGCTGAGAAGTTCGCTTGTGTGCTGATGACGGGGATCGGAGGACTCCACCAGGGGAAAGGGCACAATGGGCGCAATCACTTCCTCATGGAAGCGCGAGAGTTCGCTCGCGTCGTTGTAGACAGTAAAGCAATCGATGTCTGGCGTCTTGCAGTCCAAATCGCAGACTCCATCATCGTAGCTGCCATCAGCCTGGCAGGAGCGCTTGGAAGGATCGTCGAATCGGTCGGAGCCGGGTAGCTCCTGGTCCGCGCTACAGGCAGCGGCAAGAGTGAGGGCAAGGGTGAGTGGAAGAGGGGATCGAAACATGGGCTTCTCCAGACGAGGGTCGCTCGCCTTTTCTTGGGGGTTGGCCAAGGAGACGAGAGCTGTCGAGACTTGTCGCACAAAAAAATCGACCAAAATCTGCTGCCAGCTCTTACCCGACGCGCAACAGCCTGTTTTCTCTCACATACAGCAGTGTCAGAGACGGTGTCAGGTCCTGAACCTGACATGGGAGAAGGTGAACATGCACCCGGTTGATTCCCGGTACTTACCTGATGGCATCACGCTTGCTCTTTGCTCCGAGCGCACCTCCTCATCATTGCCACCCTCGCCCTCTCCCTTCCTCTGACCTTCGCCGGTTGCAAGGACCGGGAGGAGGACAAGTGCGAGAACCTCCTTTGCTATGCCTCCGCGCCGGTCTCGGTATCTCGGCACCGGGCGAACCCGTTATGCTCCTCGGCAGAAGTCACCGCAAATTCGCGAAGCCCAGTCATAGTCGGCGACGACTGTACCTAACGGCTGTAAATCTGCCACTGCGGAGGCTAGGAAGGGTGCAGTTCCTGAAAGTGGGGGGGATCCCCGCTCCGTCCAGCGCATTCCCTGGAGCTTCAGGGCCTGTTCGTTTCAAATATGCGTAATTCGGTCGTTTTCTCAATACGCAAGAACTTGACTGAATTGGAATGCCATCGTGGGGCGTGCTCCATGCACTTCCTGTAGAAGACAAGCAAGTCTACGTGTATCGATTCCAATGATTTCGACCACTTCAAGTGATCAGGCCCTGCCTGGAGCTTCAGCCTTGCTCCGGTGACATGGTAGTTGGGAGGCTAGGTAGAATAAACCTGTGTTTCTGATTGAGGCTAGAGTCTGGGGGATCCTGATTCCAAAATGCTCTTAACCCAAGAGAATTATACGCATCGGACCTAGCTAGCCTCCACTATTCTACCTAGCCTCTTGACACGTCAGCTGTTGCATCGTATCCGACAAGCATGAACCGACTTGCCACCATCTGCGAGGCTAGCGTAGAGCGAACTCGGAAATCTCGTAATAGGAAGCGACAACGAGTCAGTGAAGGACTCCTTGCTGCAATGATGAAGAACATCTCCTGCTCCCTTTTCGCGGCACTTCTTGTTGTTTCTGCTTGTTCGGATGCGAAGAAAGACGAGGCCTCATCAAGCAATGCGCTCCAGAGTGAGGCAAAGGTGGTATCCGCCACGGAGACGAGGGATGAAACCCCGCCGAGTGTCGCCGAAAAGGCACCAGAGCCAGAGGCTGGCCCTGCATACTCCGATGAGATCGCCGATCAGCTCATCGCGCAAGTGGACGCGTGCGAGAGCGCCATCATGGGGTGTGATGCGGCAGACCAATTGGCAGCCTTCGGTACCAAGGCAACGGGCAGGCTGGTCGCCGCAGTGACAGCTCCCGATGTGGAAATGGAAAGGGTGGTGAATCTCAGCTTCATCATTGAGAAGGTCAAGGATCCGGCAGCCGCTCAACCGCTGTTCGAGTCCGCAAAACCCCAGCGAGGCAAGCCGATCAATCCGCTATTGCTCACCTCGATGAGACTTGGGGATGAGGCGTTCTATTCGATGTTGCTTGCCAAGGCCGACGCTGGATCCAAGCGCGACATGCTGGCATTTCAGATCACGAGCTACGCGGGAAGCATGTGCCTGACACGCAATGAGCTTGCCGATCCTCTGTTCT
>JAAEPE010000791.1 GCA_024222395.1 Myxococcales bacterium | reverse complement strand
CTAGGCGGCTGTTTGCTGCCACCTAAGGCCTGGAGAGTTTGATCAAACGAGGCCCCCACATCCCCGCTCCTTGCTTGCGAATTGGAAACGCCTGCGCTTCCCAGGTTCCCAGGTTGCCCTTATGCCCTCGCCGAGGGCATCGAGGTCGGCGAAGTTGGGTGCGCTGAGACGCTTGCGCCGAAGAATCGAGAACCACTGTTCGACTTCATTCATCCACGAGCAGTGGACCGGCGTGTAGTGCATCTGAAACCGCGGATGTGTCGCCAACCATTTTCGGGTGAGCTTTCCCTTGTGAATGCTGACGTTATCGGCAACCCCGTGGATGGCCGAAACGGTTTTCGGCGGATCAGCGTCGATTAATTCGAGTAGGGCGATAAACTCGATTTGGCGTTTGCGCCTGCGTGTTGTCCCAATAACCTTGCCTGTCTGGTTATCGAATGCAGCGAAGAGACTCCACGCGCCTTTGTGGCCATACTCGTGTTCTAGTAATGCGGGTTGATTGTCGGGCCGTGCTGGCTTGGTCTCGGTCGTCCGTGGTCTCGGTTGCAGGGACGTCATCTCATCGACGCTCACGATACGCTCTGTAGCGATTGGTTTGCGGGTGTAGAGGTCGCACAGGTCGAGCGCAATGTCGCGAAACGCCTCGTCACGGGCCACCTTCGGGCTCAGCCGATCATGTACGCGCCATGGTTTGAGTTTCCACGACGCCAGTATGTGTTGTACTGACTGGGGCGAAATGCTCTCGACGATTCCATCGCCCATAAGGGTGCGAGCCAGTTCCGCGCACGAGCACAGTGGCAACGACCGACCGACGTCATCCGGTAGCTCGCAGGCCAGCTTCACTAGATGCGTAGCGACGATCGGGGGGAAAGACGGGCTGGGCGCCCGCGGCGAGGGAGGTCCCGAAGGCCATCCAATCGCCGCTCTAGACCGGCGAGCGTAAACAATGATCGGTCTGATGGTCCTGCTTTCCCGATTGCAGCATTGCTCATTTCGTCATTTGCTCCGGCAAAATCCTCATT
>JAAEPE010000790.1 GCA_024222395.1 Myxococcales bacterium | reverse complement strand
GCTACCGACATCGACCGCGATGCCCGTCCTCTCGGTGGCCGCCACGACATGGGTGCAGACGAAGCCGAATAGAACAACCTACAGAGGCTCAGAAGCCCCTGGGCGACCGCGAAGCTTCACTTGCCCCTCGATGCGCTCAGCGGCTAGATACGAGTTGTAGCAGCGAGTCTACAAATCTGGTCCGACTCGACGCATCGCACTCCAGAAGGCGAGCACGAGAATTTCGTGCTCGCCTTCGTCGATGGTGTAGTAGAGGTAGTAAGGCGATGCTCCGAGTCGCACTCGCCGCGCCTCGAAATCACGTCGGCGTCGATGAACAGGCGGAAGCCTTGGATTCTCACCGATGAGGACGCCCACCTTGTTGAGTTCGTCTGTCAATTTGGAGGCAGCGGGGCGATTCGCTTCCCACCACGCAGCGAGTTCCGTCAGTTGGTCCTCGGCATCTGGAGTGATAGTGAGCGTGTAGCTCATCTGCCGCGAGCGCTAAGTTCCACGACAACATCTTTCATGGGACGAGTCTTGCCAGCCTGAGCCTGGTCCCAAGACTTGTCGAGTGCAGCATCGAGCTCTGCGCGCTCAGCTTCATCCAACCCATCATCTTCAACGACTGACAGCTCGAGCACTGTTCCGTCCGGGTAGTCGCCGACATCTTTGATGACAGCTTGCCCACCAGAGACAACTGCTTTGAGCGTGGACGACATGTTTCCTAGGATACGTTGCCTGACTATCGTTGGCTAGCAGTTTCCCATAATCGCAGTTGTCTCTCTCCTTTGGTCGTGCTCGTGCCGCTATAGCGTCGGCGCAGCATCGTCCCGCGCCGAGATCTACTACAGAACTGTGCGCTACCAAAGCCAGGAAGGCGACCACCGCATGCGCGCCTGGATTGAGCTAGAGCAGTCACTACCCGATGGGCACTGGCAGCCCTAGGAAGCATAGTTGCTGTGAGCGGACGGGTCCGTTTCTGATGGCCGATCGAACAGGCAAGGAATCACCCGCAATATCAACGGCTTAGTTGAACAGAGCGGACGGGACTCGAAGCCGGACAATCCATAATAGTAAACACAAAGTGAATCGCGACCTTGGCCGGATCATCGCGACATCGCTAGCAAAGTTGGATGCCACTCCGTCCCATTGAGTACCCGACTATTCCACCCATTGGAACAGAGTCGCGGCACCCTGGCGGCACCGAGGCATCTAAGAGAATTGCTGATCTGACGTTCCGCGGGATTGGTGCAACTCTACTCCCAGTCCAATCGCTTCGTATCTGGCCGGCACAAAGACAAGCTAACTGTACGAAGTGTTCACCTGGACGATGCCGTTGTCATCATCCACACAGACTTCCCCGCTGTAGGCATCTTTCTCAGGTATGGAAAAGCAGCGACCGTTGTTAAAAGGCGCAGTGCGTGGCGGACGAACAGGGGGCCGGGGGCGGGGCCGAGGAGGGGGAGACGGACTAGCAGATGGTTTCGATGGTGAAGCGGAGGGTTGTTCGTGCGATGGGGCTGGAACCGACCCCGCGCTCGCTGAGCGAGGGGCTGATTCAACGAATTGTCCTGCTTTGATTAGGGTTGGCTCAACCCCGTCAAGGCCAGGAGATTTGTCTATCCAGGCCGCAATATCAGTCGCTGACGATTCAAAACGAAGGGAAAAGCTTCTCGCGAAAGGGTTGCCGACGGTCTCGACCGCTAGGACCTTGGATTTGGCTGGCAAGGCGGCAAGGCGGCCAAAATCTAACGCACCTTGGACCTTTGTCTCATCCCGCTCCCCGCCAGCACATGCGCAAAGGAGCGTAGCTACCACAGCCATAGTCACCTTCTGAATCACACCGCTTCGTAGCATGGATATGGCTGCGGAAATTGAG
>JAAEPE010000789.1 GCA_024222395.1 Myxococcales bacterium | reverse complement strand
GCCGAAGCCTACGCCGCCGAAGCCTACGCCGCCGAAGCCTACGCCGCCTGCGCCTGCGCCTGCAGATCCCACGGCCTCCGCCGCAGTGTCTCCGGACGCTGCAGCTACACCGTAGCGTGCAGCTCTAGCTGGCAGTTCACCACGTCTTCGACTTTGATCATTAGGACCTTGGGAGGTGTTATCCCGAGGGCTGTCATGTCGATGTCGAAGCTGCCCTTGGCAAGCAATTCGCTTGCACCCAAGGTGCCCTCGCCTTTGGCGGTGACAGAGATACTCTTGCCGCGCCATTTTAGCGTGCCGTGAATGGTGGCTCTCATGCGCTCGCCGTCTTGCACGAGATCGTCGACGCTGTCGAGACTGAAGCTGGCAGCGGGATGCTTGTCGAACTGCATGTCCTTGCGCATCTTGCGGTTCTTTAGCCAATCGCCCGCGTCCGCTGTTGTCATGTCGACGGCCAAATCGGCCTTCATGTTAGAGGCGTCTTCTCCAGCACTGGCGTCGATTGTGCCGGCGATGCCCTTCCAGACAATCTCGGTGTTGTGAACACTCGAACGAGCGGTCACAACGAGCTTGCTGGTCTTCGAGTCGATCGTGTACTTCTTCGGTATTGGACCAGGGCCTTCTGTGTTTGGGGATTATTCTGAGCCGCAGCCCAGGAGGAGGGTCGTGATGTTGTCAGTGCCACCGTTGCGATTTGCGTTGTCGGTTAGTTCGGCAATTGCTCGCTCTAGTGAGTCTGCGTTTTCGACAATCTCTAGAATCTTGTCGTCGGTGAGCATTCCGGAAAGCCCATCGGAGCATAGGACGTAGACATCGCCGACCTCGATTTGATGTGACTTGATGTCGACTTGCACTGTCTCTCGCATGCCCAAGGCCCGGGTAATGACGTTCTTGTGGGGGAAGTTGCGCTCCTCCTCCTCTGTCATATCTGGCTTGGCTTCTTTGTAGTCTTCAAGAAGCGAGTGGTCGCGGGTGAGCTGGGCGATCTTGCCGTTGCGAATTCGGTAGCTGCGCGAATCGCCGACGTGGCCAAAGTAGACTTTGTCGCCACTCACCTGGGAGGTCACGATGGTGGTTCCCATGCCCTTGTAGCGAATCTCTCGGCTGGCCGTTTCGAAGATGCGAAGGTTGGCGAGACGCACACTGCAGACCAGTCGGTTCTCCAAGTAGGAGAGGGAGCGGTCCATCTTGAATGGCCACGTGGCCTCTTCGTCCTTGGTGCGTTGGTAGAACTCGCTGATCGTTTCGGCGGCCATCTTCGAGGCGACCTCGCCGGATGCATGTCCACCCATGCCGTCGGCAACGATAAAGAGTTGCTCATCTTCGATGAGAGAGAAGTAGTCCTCGTTGTGAGTCCTCTTCATTCCTATGTCGGTCTTTGCTGCGTAACGAATCTTCAAAGTTGGTACCGGTCGTGGAGGCACTTGCAAAGCCTCGGAGTCCTTGGAGTCCTTGGAGTGTAGGTGAGTACAAAAACCGCCGTCAACGCTAAGGCGCCACAAGCCCCGAGCGCTTCGCATCAGGTCAGGGGAGAATTCGGGACAGCCGGGTGTACGATGCGCGGGCATGAGGGCCGAGATAATCACCATTGGGGACGAGCTGTGCCGCGGCGAAATCGTCAATACCAACGCGAGTTGGCTCGCAGGAGCCCTCTGGGACATGCAGATCACTGTTACCCACCTGCACTCGTGCCGAGACCTGGCCGAGGATATGGCGGCCATTATCCGGCAGGCCGCGGGACGCAGCGACTTGGTGCTTCTTTCCGGGGGATTGGGGCCAACTCTCGACGATTTGACGGTTGATCTGGTCTCCGAGCTGGCATGCGCAGAGGCCGTCGTGGACGAAGAATCTGCAGAGCGCATGCGGACAAGATTTGCTGGGGCTGGCGTGCCTCTCGTGGCCAACGCAGAGCGGCAAGTTCGAGTGCCAAAGGGGGCTCGTGTCTATGCGAACTCCGCCGGCCTGGCTCCGGGATTCGAGGTGCAACTTGGCTCAGCCCAGCTCATTGCCATGCCCGGGCCCCCCAGAGAACTCAAGGCGATCTTCAACGACCATTTGCGAGATCGCATAGGCGAGTTGCGCTTGGCGCGAGGCGAGAAGATCGAATACGTGGCTCGGCGGATCTTGCGAGTCTTTGGCAAGGGCGAATCTCATATCGCCACGGCACTCGAGGGGCTGGAGATTGGACAGGGCGAGAGTTTGCACTACCAGGTCAAGCCTCCCGAGACGCTCGTCAAGCTCGTGGTGCGAGGGGCGAGTTGTGAGCTTGCCGCTGGCCAACTCAAGACGATGGAGACGGGTATTCGGGAACGACTCGGCAGTCTCGTCTACGGCGTCGACGACGACTCACTGCCCGCTGCACTCTTGCGCGACCTGCAGGCCGCCGGGCATACGATCTCGACAGCAGAGTCGTGTACAGGGGGGCTCATTTCGGGGCTTCTGACCGATCTACCTGGTGTATCTAGGAATTTCACTGGTGGAGCTGTGACCTACTCAAACGCCGAGAAGGCTCGACAGCTGGGCGTGTCCACGGCGACATTGGAGGAACATGGCGCCGTGAGTGAGCCGGTCGTAGACGAAATGGCGCGGGGCGTACGAGAGCGCTTTGGCACCGATTGGGGCGTGGCCGTTAGCGGCGTCGCTGGGCCGGGGGGGGGCACTGAGGACAAGCCCGTTGGTACGGTGTGGATCGCAGTTGCTGGCCCCGGTGATGAGGTCAAGACGAAGCGCTATTGCTGGCCGGGCGCGCGCGATCAGGTGCGTTCCCTCGCTGCATACTGGGCCCTCAATCTAGTGCGGCGTCAATTGGGAAAATTCTGAGTGCGAAAAGGAACTCTGCATGATACGTGATGATGCCGAATCGGTGCGCCTCTTCATTGGTGTGCCTCTATCTCTGCGATCGCTTCGAGCCGTCGCCAATGCTGCTTCCGATTTGAAGGAGCGCAGTACTTCTTCAAACTTCGATATGCGATGGGTAGCGCCGGCTCGCTATCACATCACTTTGGCCTATCTTGGTTGGAGCAAACCCGAGGTCGTTCCCGCCATTCAAGATGTGGTGGGGCGTGCGCTAGTTGGGCAGAAGCCCTTCGAAATGCGCTGCGCGGAATTGGGCGCCTTTCCCAGCCTCGAGAAGGCCCAGGTCCTGTGGGTGGGCGCTGGAGATCGCATGGGGGAGCTTGTGGGGCTGGCCAAGAAGGTGAGCTGCGCCTGTGCCGAGCTGGGCTTCACTTTCGCTTCGCGCGAGTTTCATCCACACGTCACGATGGCCCGAATCAAGGGAGAAGCCAACCTGGTGAAGCTTGCTCAAGAGAGCCCTGCGCACGTGTTCAGTAAAAGTTTGGTTGAAAGCTTGATTCTATATAAAAGCTCAGTAGAATCGGATGCTTCGGAATACGAGAAAATCGCCCATTGGTCCCTCGGACCCCCTTCTGAGTAGGCTTCAAGGACGCTTGGTCGTCACAGGGGGGGAGTAGAAAGGACTTCAACAGGGCGAAAACTACTGCAACAAAAGCACCCCTCGAACAAGAAGCACCGCTGGGTACAGTAGCCCCAACTTCTATAAGCACCCAACAACCGACCAGCAAGACGGAGCAACATCATGGCAACCAAACCAATCACGAAGAAACTAGACACCACCAACGAGCGCGGCAAAGCAATCGACTTGGCCCTCGGGGCCATCGAAAAGCAGTTTGGTCGTGGCTCCATCATGCGTCTCGACGACTCGACCATCCAAGCAGTCGAGGTTTGTCCGACTGGTTCGCTCGGCCTGGATATCGCCCTCGGAGTGGGCGGGATCCCCAAGGGACGCATCATCGAGATTTATGGGCCGGAGTCCAGTGGTAAAACGACCCTCACGCTTCACGCGATTGCAGAAGCTCAGAAGAAGGGCGGAGTAGCAGCCTTTATCGATGCCGAGCACGCCCTCGATGTCGGCTACGCACGCAAGCTTGGAGTCAAAACCGATGAGCTACTCGTCTCGCAGCCGGACTGCGGTGAGCAGGCCCTAGAGATCTGCGACATGCTGGTTCGCTCCAACGCACTCGATCTCATAGTCATCGACTCGGTTGCCGCACTCACGCCGCGCAACGAGCTCGAAGGCGATATGGGCGACCACCACGTCGGAGCCCACGCTCGCCTCATGAGCCAGGCGCTTCGCAAGCTCACAGGCGCAATTGCAAAATCCAAGACAACCGTCATCTTCATCAATCAAATTCGCATGAAGATCGGCGTCATGTTCGGTAGCCCCGAGACGACTACGGGCGGCAACGCACTCAAGTTCTACTGCTCCGTGCGCCTCGACATTCGTCGCATTGGTGCCATCAAGAAGGCCGATGGAGTTATCGGCAATCGCACCCGGGTCAAGGTGGTCAAGAACAAGGTCGCTCCGCCGTTTAGGGAAGCCGAATTCGACATTCTCTATGGCGAGGGTATTTCGCGGGCGGGTGAGCTCATCGACTTCGGTGTCGAAGCTGGCATTATTGATAAAAGCGGTGCTTGGCTCAGCTACGGCGAGGAGCGTATTGGGCAAGGTCGCGACAATGCGCGGCAGTTCCTCAAAGAGCACCCAGAGATCTACGCAGAGATCGATCGCAAGGTGCTCGCTCACTTCGGCATCGGCGAGAACAAGATCGAAGTTGAAGATAAAACCGTGGAAGAAGCCAAATCCGAGACTAAAGGGGTTAAAGGCGCCAAGGCTACTCCAACGAAAGTCGCAGCTAAGGGGAGTGGGCGCAATACGCGACCAAGCGCATAGCTAGCGCCCGTCCGGAAATCGCCCTTTCTCGGCCCAGAGCTGCTGAAAGTGCCGAATTCGGCTCGCAGTGTAACTTCATTCTGTCGCGATGGCTCACAAATCACGTGGAACTTCGGGCCATTTTGACATCGGACGAACGTGAGCAGTGCGCGAGAAGCGCGAGCTGCGAACGGACATGAGTGACGCCTAGAGATGAACGCTCAGAAGATC
>JAAEPE010000788.1 GCA_024222395.1 Myxococcales bacterium | reverse complement strand
TCAAGCGGGAGGCTGCTGCATGGCGCCGTGCTGCCAACCGCAAGAAGATCAAGATTCGCTGGCGATTCACAGTCCGGGATGCACGGAGGAAATTCGGCTACTCACGGAGGAGGGGAAAAATCAATCTGTCGCGGAACTAGTGCCCGGTGACTGCATCCCCAGTCGCTTCCTTGCCAGTCGCGCCACTCTCCTCTGCATCTCCCATCGGCACTGAGACAGGTGATTGCTGGCTCGGTCCGCCACCACAGGCGGATAGGGCGCAGGCCAAGGTGAATACGAGGGATGCGGGGTTGGTAAGGAACTGGTCATACGGCGGTATTGGGCGCAGGTTACTCACCTTGCCGCTCGCGGGGCTAGACCGCCGAGTGTAAACAATGATCGGTCTGATGGTTCTGCTTTCCCGATTGCAGCGTTGCTCATTTCGTCATTTGCCTCGGCAAAATCCTCATTCGCGCCTTGCACTCGAAAAATCAGAACTCACCATCCTCGGTCATTCTTTTCGCTCGACGGTCTAGCGTGCTCGCTTGCGAGTTTTTGAATCACGGAGGACATCTTCTCGGCCGCGCGGGCACCTCGCTGATCAGCTCTGTGGGCGTTGAAGGCGCCGGTACCAGCCTATCGCCGAGCCACCTCGCTTTATGCCCGTCTTGATTATCTGTGACCGCCTGCGCGGAGGCGGCAGGGACTCTGCCGGGCCAGTCTCGGAAAATGCGGCGATCCAATCTCCGGGATTCTCCTTGGTGAGCACGCCGCTCAAATCGAAGAGTGCGAGGTCTTGGACGCCGCAGGCCAGGGTGGTTGCAACGTCTTCGGCGAGTTCGGCCACTGTGCGATAGGAGCGCTCGTCTCCAAGTGCGCCGCCACCCACTGTGCCCAGGGATAGACTCGCTCTGGGGCCCCACTGGTTGAACGCCGCTGTGGCCGTGTGTATTAGCATCGAGTGCGCGATGGGGCGTCCAAGAAGGCCACGCGAGTAGCCCTCGATGAGTGAGGTGTAGGTCATGAAGCTCACGGCACTCCACGGCAAGGCGTCAATGGGCGTTCCGAAGAGCCACTGCCATGCCGACTCGCCGCGCCCGTCGCCCAAGAGCATAGGGTTTGCAGCTGCGAAGCAAGGATAGCCCCGAGAATTCAGTGTGGTGAGCAGCGCGTGCAAGGCCTCGTGCCCCGGTGCCCAGCTCTCGGAGCGAATGAGACTTCGGAAGGCTGAAGGCCGGCCGGCGAGCAGCCCTTGCATCACTGCTATTGGGGGTTCGAGGTCGATTGCAATGGTGGCGTTTGCCGGCGCCGCGCAGGCGACCTGCAAGACAAACTCGGAGAAGACCTTGGCATTGAATGTGCTGCCCCAGCGCCCGTCCGCATCCTCGACCATCGGCCATAGGGCAAGCTGCACCCCTGCGTTACGGAATAATGTGGCAAGCCTTGGCACATCGTCGGCTTGTGATGGCGTGACGGCCACCAGGACCTGCAACTCGTGGTGGCGCAGGAGGCTCAATACCCTCTCAGAGCACAGCTCTTCATAGGGAACGAATTCACTCCAGATTCGCCGTCTGGGCTTGGGCGCTGTCTCTTGCGCTGTCTCTTGCGCTGTCTCTTGCTCTGCGCTCACGTTATGCTGCTCTCATGCGTATTCTATACGGTGTTACTGGCGAGGGTATGGGCCATGCGATGCGATCGCGCGTGGTTCTCGAACACTTGCTTGCTCAAGGGCATGAGATTGAGATCGTCTCGTCGAATCGAGCGGCCGACTACTTGAGCGATCGCTTTGGCGGCACCACGAGGATCCACGGCCTCCACATGGTGCTGGATGAAAATCGCATCCAGCGCGGAAAGACCCTCTGGTCGAATATCCTCGAAGGCACCACTGGAGTGCCCAAGAACATTGCCGCCTACTTCGAGATGATCGAGCGCTTCGTTCCCGAGGTGGTGATCAGCGACTTCGAGTCGTGGAGCTACCTCTACGGGCAGAACAATCGCATCCCCATTATCAGCATCGACAACATGCAGATTATCAATCGATGCACCCATCCCGACGAGATAATCGAAGGTGAGAAGACCAACTTTCGTTTCACCAAGGCATTTGTGAAGAGCAAGTTGCCCTTCTGCGAACACTACTTGATTACGACGTTCTTTCATCCCGAGATTCGCAAGAAGAATACGAGCTTGCACCCGCCCATTCTAAGGTCAGAGATTCTCGCAGCCCAGGCTAGCGATGGCGAGCATCTCTTGGTCTATCAAACCGCTGTGGGCAACGACAGCCTTGAAGAAGTACTGGCGAATACCGGTATCGAGTGTCGCATCTACGGCATGCGCAAGGGGCTTACAGAAGAGGAAGTTGATGGCAATCTTCGGCACAGGCCATTCAGCGAAGAAGGCTTCATCGAAGATCTGGTCACGACGCGCGCGGTGATTGCCGGCTCTGGATTCACGCTCATGGGCGAGGCTGTCTACCTGCGCAAACCGATGCTAGCGATTCCGCTCAAGGGGCAGTTCGAGCAGGTAATGAATGCTCGCTATCTTGCCTACGAGGGCTATGGGCAGCACGCGGAGGACTTGGAAGATGAGGGCGTCTTGCACAGCTTCCTCGAGGAGATACCGCGCTATCGTGAGAAGCTCGCGAGCTACTCGCAGGATGGCAATTCCGACCTGCTTGGCGCGCTGGACCATCAATTGGATCGAGCAGCGGCTGGATTGTTATAGGCAGTGTAGGTCTAGCGCCCGAGGCCGAGGGCATCGTGGAGGTACTCAAAGATTCGCTTTTCCATATAGAGCCTATCGTCCTTGTCCCGTGGAGAGTGGCGCTCGTTTGGAAATAGCAGTAGGTCATAATTCTTCTGGGCCTTGATCAGCGCATCGATGAGCCTAGCCGTGTGACGGAAATGCACGTTCTCGTCGATTAGGCCGTGAACTAAGAGGAGGGAGCCTTGCATGGCGGCCACGTGGTGCATGATGGAACTCTCCTCGTAGCCCTTGGGGTTCGAGCGAGGTGTGCCCATGTAGCGCTCGGTGTAGTGGGTATCGTATCCATCCCAGTGGGTCACCGGCGCTCCGGCTACGGCTACGTGAAATGTCTCGGGAACACGGGCAAGGGCCATGGCCGCCAGATAGCCGCCGTAGCTCCATCCAGTGATTCCGACCCGTCCAGAATCTGCGAGCCCCTGGGAGACAAGCCAATGCACTCCATCAACTTGATCGGAGACTTCTATGTTTCCCAAGTCGTGCCTGATGGCTCCTTCGAACTTGAGGCCGCGCCGGCCCGAGCCTCGGTTGTCGAGTTTGAAGACGAGTACACCTTGGTCTCGGAGGTGCTGTGCGCCGAGGTCCGAGGTCATGCGCCAGGTGTCTGAGACGCGCTGTACATGCGGGCCCCCGTAGACGCTGATAACGACGGGGTAGGGCGCCGTGAACGGGGCTCTTGGCTCGTAGATCGCACCGTGCAAGGTCGTGCCATCTCGCGACTCGATTGTGACGAGCTTCGGAGGTATGAGCCCGAGCTCTTCGACTTCCGGATCTTGGGTATCGAAGATGGTAGCGATGACCTTGCCGTCGCTCACGTTGCGAACGCGTACTGTAGGCGGGGCTCTCATCGAAGAGTGGGTATCGATGAATCGCGCATAGGTCTTGTCGAAGCGGACGGAGTGAGTCCCGGAGTCCGATGTAATCCGCCGAGGTTCTCCTCCGTCAAGACTCACTTCGTAAAGCTGCTTCTGTGTTGGGTCTCCCTTACCCGAAAGGAAATAGACCTTGCGGGCCTCTTCGTCGACGCCGGCGACACTATCGACCGGCCACTCCCCAGAGGTTAGAGACCGAAGAAGCTTGCCATCACTGCCGTAGAGATAGAGGTGCATAAACCCGGTGCGCTCCGATGCCCAGAGGAATGCCGCATCGCCACTATTCTTTAGCGCACGAAAGTGCGAGTGCAGATTTATCCAGACATCGCTGCTCTCCTTGAGTACCGAGGTTTGTGCACCAGTGCTTGGGTCGAAGCGAACGAGTTCCAGCGTCGTCTGTTCGCGGTTTTCAACTTCGGCCCACAACTCGCCATTGGGCATCCAATGCACTCGGGCAAGATAGAAGTCGCGATTCTCACCCATATCCATCCAGACGGTCTTGCCGCCTTGTATCGGTACGACGCCGAGGCGTACCCGAGCATTGGCGGCGCCGGCGAATGGATAGCCGTGGTCCTCCTGGGCCGCCTCTCCAACGGCTGCCTTGCCCTGGTGCACGATTCGATATTCGGGGATGTGAGTTTCGTCGACTTCGGTGAAGGCGATGGACTTGCCGTCCAGCGACCACCAATAGCCAGCGTAGCGTTCCATCTCCTCTTGAGCGATGTACTCGGCGAGGCCGTGCACGCTGCCTGTGCCGCGAGCCCCCTTGGTAATTTGCCTAGGCACCTTGCTACCATCGCTTGGCATCACATAGATCTCCGCGTCATGCACGTAGGCGAGCATGGTGCCGTCTCTCGAGAGCCGGGGGCTCAGAGCCGGCTTGTCTTGGCGGTCGCGAATCGTGTGAACTTCGCCTTCAATACCCCGCTGCGTGTGGAGCGCACCACCGAGCGGTACCAAGAGCGTGTCGCCTTTTTTGGACCAGCTGTATTTCGTGACTCCGAGGCCACGCTCTCTCCGGCGCTCGCGCTCGAGCTTCTCGGCCTCTGAGAGATTCTCCTCTGTGTCACCAGACTCCAGATCCTTCAGGAGCTGCCGACGGACGCCGGTCTTGAGGTTCTGGACATAGAGATTTCTAGATAGGCTCTTGGTCTCAGAGAAGAGGAAGCTCACATGCTCGCCGTCCCCAGTGAAGGCGAGGGTCTTTGGGATCACTGTTCCGGGCTTTGGCAAGGACGCGACCCGTTCGAGAGTGAGGGCGCTGGCCTGAGCGGGGGGGGCTACCACGACCGGATCTTCTCGCGTTGTCCTGGCTTGCTTGCCGGCCCTTGGGGCATCGCCAGATGAGGAGCACGCTGCGATTGTGACGAGGGCGATGAGCAGACCGAGTTGGCTCCGAGTAGACATGCCTCGACCGTACGGCAGCGGTAACGTGTCGTCTATGCGCGCATCAGCCCTACGGGCCATCCAAGTAGGTACGGGTCGCTGCTATGGCGCCAAGCGGAAACGCTAGGGCATTGGCAAGGGGAATCAGGGCGGTCCCTGCGACGGCGAGACCAAGACCGGTCGTATGGCCGCGGTTGGCTTTGAGATAGGCTGCTTTGTCGCCGTAGCTCGTGCCCTTGCGAGCCCAAACGGTGTCGAAGCAATCGTAGGCGGCAAAGCGCGCGGAGAACCAGGCCCCCAGGCCGACCGCGGCAAGGGCACCGATGATTGGAACCAGGGCACTGAGCAAGAAGAACCCAAGAACGCTTGCGAGGAGAAGGGCTAGCCTGCGAATCGAGTGCACTAGCCCAAGACCTAGGTCGCTAATGAGGGTGGGGAGGGAGAAGAGAGGGGCGGGCTCGCCCGTGGTCTCTTCCTCTATGGCCTCCGAGAGCATTTCGCAGAACGGCGTCGTGAGGACGGAGGTGAATGCGAGGAAGGCTACGTATCCAATAGCGAGTAGCGCGCCCCACAGAAGAACTCGCAGAGCACCGCCAGCTATCGAGGACATGAAGTCTGGGAGATACGAGATGGCAGAGTGCGCCCATGGATCGACAACGCTGCTAACCCACCAAAGCAGGAGCGCAGCAATCATGAGTGCAATGAGAAAGGGCGCTACGACCAAGCGCAAGAGTTTGGGGCGCGCCAATAGATAGGGGATGGCGCTAGCGAAATCCGCAAAGCCGCGTAACAGACCTTCCATGGCGCAACACTAACATCTGCGCGGCGACTCGCAAGGTGAGCCCTGCGATTCTACGACCGGCGGCGCCGACGCATGCCGGCTACGAGGGCGAGGACAAAGAAGAGCGTGCCCACTGGAGGAGCTGGGGCGTTGCCGCCCGCGGAGCACCAACCGGAATCGCTGGACTCTGGCCAGCAAATGCTCTCAGCGCCGGCTTCTACACATTCGAAGCCATCGCCGCACGAATCGTCGGTGGTGCAAATGCTGGTGCAGGCGCCGCCTGTATCGTCCGAGGCACAAAGGCCCGATGCACACTCGCCATTGCCGCTGCACTCGGAGCCATTCCCGCCCGGTGTGAATGGGGCCGGCACGCAACGACCGTCAATTGCGCAAACCTCCTCATCTTCACACTCCGTGTCTTTTGTGCAGATACTGCAGTCATCGTCGACGGGCAAGTCGCTCGCACCGCAGGCAGCATTGCAGGAGCCGTCTGCCTGGCACTGAAGTTGTGGTGCATTGGCGTATAGGAAGTCCAACTCCGCATCGACCCGAGTATCGGCGCCAAATTGTGCACAGTTCTGGTCGCCGAAGGACGAGACACCCACGACTCGCTCGACGCCGTTGATGGTTGCAAATGAAGGACCGCCACTGTCGCCTTGGCACTTGCCCTGGCCGTCATTTGCGAGAAGCAGAGGAGCTTGTCATCCGAAGAACCGAAGTTGCTGCAGCTCGTGGATCTCTTCGCATCGATTGCGAAGAGGCGTCCGGCTTGCGAGCCACCAACCTGCGTGGCGCCATAGCCGACTTGGGTCACAAGCAAGCCCGCCTTGGCATCCTCACGGCTTCGGTTGATTGGCGTTGGAGTCCGGTCCGTGACCGGCGTCTGAAGCCGGATGAGGGCAATGTCGTTATCCCCGAGACCGTTGATCGAGAAGTCTGGGTGGGGGATGGTCTCGGCAGCCTGAATCGCCCGGCCGCCGGAGCTGTAGAGGTCGTCCGTGTCGAAGATGACTTGAGTCTGCCCGGTGACTTGATCTTGCGTGCCAACACCGAGGAGGCTTGGTAGGACGCAGTGGGCAGCGGTGAGCACGAGGTCCTGTGCGATGAGGGTTCCGGTGCAGAGTCCACCATTGGAAATGGCCACTGTGGTTGGGAAATCGCCGACGCTGGCGGACTCACCGCCGATAATTGCCTGGGAGGTTGAGCCGATCTTCTGCGGCTCCTGGTCCACACATGCAGAGACGAGTAGGCTGAAGAGAAGGATGGGGGCGATTCATTTGTGCATTGCCCGCATCCTATGGTTTCGTAACGTTAGATGGTGTGACCTCAGCCTCTCACCCTCTCACAGGGCTTGTGAACCAGGCGTAGCAGTGCGGTGGAATGCCCGGCCAGAGCTGGCACGATACAATTGGAGGGGCTTGGGGCGATTGCCACTTGCGAATCCCGGTCACCCGGTTTGCGAAAGCGCTGTGGTCTTCAAGACGCTTCTCAGCAGATCTCGACGCAGATGCTGCGTGTACTGACCACTTGGTGGCCAATAGCGAGAACATAATTGCGCACAGAGCGTCGTTTTCTACTCGCCCCCCGCTTTGGCTCTTGGTCTTCAACTGCGCGTGGCTACTTGCCGCATTTCCGGTAGTGGGTGCTGATAGCGCGAGGGGACCTTGTGTGGCTGGTTCCGTGCGAGTTGTATTTTTCCGTTTGTGGGGCTAGGGGTTGTTCCTAGGGGATTCGTGCCACCTTCGTTCAATGGTGTGTTTGATTCAGTCGGTGGATCCTTCTGCACTGAGAGCGAGCAATGTGCCGCCGCATTGCTTCGAACAAGGGGGGGAGAATGCGCCGATACGATAGCAGCAACCCTATTGCTGTAACACATGACATCCATTGGGTCGGGTTCTACGAGAACTCGAGCAGGTTGCACTGCAATCCCTATCTCCTCATCGACGAAGACGAGGCTGTACTGATTGACCCGGGGTCTATCCCGGATTTCCCTGTGGTCATGCGAAAGATCATCGACGTCGTCAATCCTGGCATCATTTCTCTGATCATCGCCTCGCATCAGGACCCGGATGTTTGCGGGAATCTGGCCGTCGTTGAGGACGTAGTCGAAAACTCAGCACTTCGCATCGCGGCTCACACCAACACGAGTCGGCTAATCCAACATCAGAACTTGCGCAGTGAGGTCTACCGCGTTGATGAACACCAGTACGCGATAGAGCTTGAGAGTGGACGCAAATTGGACTTCCTCCATTTGCCGTTCTTACATTCTCCCGGTGCGATCGCCACCTACGATCCAAAGACGAAGAGTCTATTCACTGGCGATGTCTTCGGTGCGATTCCTGCGGACTGGAATCTATTCGCCGGCGGTACCTTTCCCGCTGACATGAAGTCTTTCCATCAAGCCTACATGCCTAGCAACGCGCTCCTAAGGCGTGCCATGGAACGAATTGAGACTATGGAAGTTGAGCGTATCCTGCCTCAGCATGGGTCCGTCATCGAAGGCGAGCAGATTCAGGTGGCCATCGACTTCCTCAAAGAGCTGCCGTGTGGCTCAGATCTCTTCGAGGCATAGCGAATGGATGACAAGCTCCGAAATCTTGCAGAACAGAGTATTTCTCATGGGTCGCAGATCAACCGCAATTGGGTGGAGAAGGCTCTGGAAATGCGTTGCGTAGGCTATCTTGCGCGGGCCAAAGCACGGCTTCTCACTGACACGATCTACGAAATTGATCATGGCAAGAAGGTCCTTTTTCGAGCCAACTCCGAACTGCAGCGGGAGGTGGCGACACGCCGACGAGTCGAGGAGAGTTTGAGGCAGGCCAAGGAAGAGGCCGAGGCAGCTACCGCTCTCAAAGACAAGTTTGTCGCTCTCGTCTCTCATGATCTAATGAGTCCCATATGCGTGATGCTGGCATTGTCGGAACTACTCTTGTGCGACCCAACGCTCTCAGACAAGTCCAAGAGCATCGTCGAAGACATGCAGACGGCGTGCGACAATATGACGGCGCTTGTTAAGGGCTTCCTAGACCTCAGTAGGATCCAAGGCGGCAAGATCCACCCTCAACTAGAAGAGGTGAAGGTGAAGTCCTTGGTTGCTTCGGTGCTTGATGCATTTGTGCCGGTAGCAAATAACAAAGAGATTACCCTCGAACAGGGCATTCCCGAACAGGCATGTCTCTTTGCTGACCAGGGGCTATTGTGTGAAGTACTTGGAAATCTTGTGTCCAACGCGATCAAGTTCTGCCGCGCAGGTGACAATGTCACGGTGCGGATGTCGGGGCCGACCACGATCGAGGTAGTGGATACCGGCGTTGGAATAGAGCCCGGACGTCTCGATTCCCTCTTTCACTTCGAGACGCGGACCTCGACGAGTGGCACGTCTGGCGAGCGCGGGACAGGGCTTGGTTTGCCTCTTGCTCTCGACATCATGAAGTCCCATGGTGGCGACTTGCGAGTGGCTTCCTCGCTCGGAGATGGCAGTAGCTTCTTCGTCGTCCTTCCGCTCGGTACGGCTCGCTAGGCGAGGGCGGCGAGCAGAAGCTCTTTGACCTTCTCTGCATTGGCCTTGCCTTTCGAGGCGCGCATCACCTGACCAATGAAGAAGCCCATGAGAGTGTCTTTGCCACCACGGTAGGCACTGGCCTTGCTGGCGTTGTCGGCAATGACCTTGTCGATGATGGGCTGGATGCTCGCATCGTCGCTTACCTGCTCGAGCCCTTGGCTCTTGATGAGTGCTTTGGCGCTGCCTGGCTCACGAGCGAGCTGGCCCCACAGTTTGCTGCCCGAAGTTGTGGTTATGAGCGTGCCGCTGGCAGTAGTCACGACGAGAAATTCTGATACGTCGCTGGCGAATTCGATCGGATCGTCACCTTCTCGGGGGTGCTCGTTGAGAAGCCATTTGGCAGCCAAGTCCCACGGCATTCCCGCGGCGTTGAGGGCCTCCAGGCGATCTCCCCAGGTAAGACTGCCTGTGAGTACATCTGCATCCCCTTCAGAGAGGCCCACGTCCTGATAGCGGATGAATCGTGAGGCTAGAGTCGCATCTCGATAGCGTGCTGCCCCGCGAATCTCTGCCTTGCTGCGACTCTTTGGGCGGGTTGCTGATCGGGCGCTCTTTGGCTTCTCCGCGGGGGTGCTTGGCTCTGCGACCGCTTTCTTTGACCAGGAGTCTTTGAGGCCAACGATGCGATTGAACACCAGCGCATCGGGGCGCGAGTCCACCGAGTCGGGAACGAAGTAGCCTTGGCGCTCGAATTGAACTTGCGGCCCCACATCGCCTCCAGCGAGGCAGGGTTCGACCCATGCCTCCAATGTCTCGAGAGAGTCGCTATTTAGGTAGTCTAGGAAATTGCCGCCCGCATCCGGCGCCGCAGCACTGAAGAGGCGATCGTAGATACGAATTTCAGCAGGCAGGGAGTCTGCGGCGTTCACCCAGTGGATGATGCCCCAAACTTTCTCTCCTTCAGGGGACGTGCCACCCAAGGTTGAATCGTCGTAGGAGCAGCGGACCTCTACTACCTCACCGTCGTCGTTCTTGATGACTTCATCGCAACGTACGCAGTAGCCGTAGCGCAGGCGAATCCAGCGCCCGGGCGCCATGCGTCGGAACCCTTTGGATGGCTCCTCCTCGAAGTCTGTCGACTCAATGTAGAGTTCGCGGCCAAAGTGCACTTCGCGTTCACCCGGCTTTCCAATATCCGGTGGGAAGAAGGGCACCGTGAGGGCCTCGCTCTTGCCGGCCTCGTAGTTGTTGATGACAAGCTTAATGGGGCGCAGTACCGCCATGACACGTGGCGCAATCGGATTAAGGTCGTCGCGAACGACGTACTCGAGTTTGCCCATATCGACGGTACTGTTGTTCTTGGACACGCCGATGAGGTCACAAAATCGAACGATTGCCTCGGGGCGATAGCCTCGCCTTCGCATGCCTGAGACGGTGAGCATGCGCGGATCGTCCCAACCGCTAACGCGCTCTTGCTCGACGAGCTGGAACAGCTTTCGCTTGCTCATGACTGAGTAGTCCAAGCCAAGTCGGGCGAACTCGGTTTGCTCAGGCTTGCCAGGCAAAGCAGAGTTTGCCACCACCCAATCGTAGAGAGGGCGATTGTTCTCAAACTCCAAGGTGCAGATGGAGTGGGTAATGCCCTCCAGAGCGTCCTCGAGGGGATGGGCAAAGTCGTACATTGGGTAGAGGCACCATGTATCGCCAGTTCTGTGATGGCTTTGGTGGCGGATGCGATAGAGCAGGGGGTCGCGCATCTTCATATTCGACGCACCCATGTCGATCTTTGCGCGGAGCACGTGCGCTCCGTCTTTGAATTCGCCGACACGCATTCGCGCAAAGAGGTCGAGGTTCTCATCGACCGTGCGGCTGCGGTGTGGACTCGCAGTTCCCGCCTCCTTCAGCGAGCCCCTGTACTCACGTATCTCTTCTTCGTTCAAGCTGCAGACGTATGCCTTGCCTTCGCGAATTAGCTTGAGCGCAATGCTGTAGAACGTTTCGAAGTAGTCCGAAGCAAAGAGAGCCTCCGATCCGTAGTCAAATCCTAGCCAGCGAACGTCGGCGCAAATGGAGTCGACGTATTCCTGATCTTCCTTGGCCGGGTTGGTGTCGTCAAAGCGCAGGTTGCACTGGCCACCGTACTGCTTTGCCAGTCCGAAGTTGAGGCAAATCGATTTCGCGTGTCCAATGTGCAAGTAGCCATTGGGCTCAGGGGGAAAGCGGGTCTTGACCTCAGTGTGCTTGCCGCTTGCTAGGTCGGCGTCAATGATGTCGCGAATGAAGTCACTAGGTTTGGAAGTCACAGATCTGTTCCTCTAGAGGCTCGCCGTCGATCGAGTCGGCGTTGGTCTCTTGCACAACCGAGTGTACGAAAGCTCCAGCTGACTACAAGGCTTGCTCGAACACCTGTTGCCCGTGTTTTTCCAGGCAGCGAATGGTTGTGAAACCCACGTCCGTGAGCGACTCTGCGGCTCGGGCTATTGCAGGTTGCATAGCGTCATCTAGGCAAGCGCCCGATACCAGGCTCAACATAGCTTCGCCCTCGACCGTAATCGTCGTCCACAGACGGGCCTCGTTGAGTATCTCCTCGAAGTTGGCCCTTGCCTGGGTGCGTTTCTCGTAGTCGGTTGCGGGGGCCTCATCTAATGAGATGCCTACTTCATCCTCGTCTCCTGCGACTGCCTGCGTCGCCGTCGACTCGTCGGTCTCCTCAACAACGAGAGCTTCACTGGCGGTCTCGGCAGGTTGGGGCGCGTCGTCCTTGCTGGACGCAGCGTAGACCACACCCGCGACGACTACGAGCAAGGCACCTAGACCTAGCCACAGCGACGTCTGAGATTCTTGTGCAACCGCCGTCCCGCCAGCGACAGTGTCTCTGCGGCCTCGGTTCGAAGGCAGAGGCATGGTGCAGCGCGGGCAGCGCGGATACCCTGGCTGAACCAAGAGTCCACAACCTTTGCATTTATGTTCTTGCTGCACGGCCATTACCCGACATCTTAGACCTGCTTGGTCCCATGGCAAAGAAACCCGCCTCAAAATGCCAGGGATTCGCTGCGAGCAAGGGCTTCTTGAGAGCACCTTGCTCGTGAGTCAAGAAAATGACAGATAGGGTTGTTCCGCGATCTCGCGGAGAGGCGTTTCACTCATTAGGCACTCGGAGATCTTCTAAAGCGCACTTATCCACAGCATTTCACTACTTTGCGTAGGTCAAAAACTGGCCCGGGGATTCAGGGAACGATAGTGATTATCCATGTCGTTCGCTTCGCCCGCGGTTGGGCCTGCTCAGAAGACCTCTCGGTCTGCCCAAGTGCAGGCTGTACGACCGTGCCCCTACCTCACGCTCTACACCGACAAGCTCCTCATCGACGTAAGTGAGAGCTACGAGCCCAAATACGAAGAGATCGAAGCGGCCGTGATCTCGCTGCGCTTTGACTACGCAGGCACGATGGTCTCGTCGAGCGACATCTCGCCAAAGGTCTACGGCGACGCAGATGCCAACTACCAAGTCTTTGACAGGGATGCCGAGTTTGAAGCCCATGCCCGCTATTTGGTGGAGAGCCTTGGTGCTGTAGAACTGAGCTGCCTGGATGACTACGCCACGGTTCCCGGATCGAAAGCGGACTACATGGTTCAGGTTGACGGAGACGTCCACGGGATCTGCACCTTCAGCGCCTATGCTCTACCGCAGTTGCGGAACCTCGCTTGGAAGGTCTCTATCGATGATGACTACAAGTGGAAGGTCGTCGATGCCAAGACCGAGTGGTACGCCCACGTCGAGTCTGACGAGCAGGAGAAGAAAGAAGGCGATTGGTTCAGCTTGGAGCTGGGCGTCAATCTCGAGGGCAATCAAGTAAATCTCTTGCCGGTCTTGCTCGAGTACCTTGAGCAAAGCCAAGCTTCGACGCTTGAGGGCCTCATGCGCAGCTATCGGCGCTGCGTCGCCCTACCAATCGGCGATGGGCGCTATCTCACCGTGCCAACCGAGCGCTTCAAGATGGTGATGCAAGTGCTCACCCAAATGTACAAAGAGGGCAGTAGCTCTTCGGAGAGTGTCGCATTCCCCGAAGGCGAGGCGGGGCTTCTTGGACAGCTGGGCTTGGCATTCGAAGAAGACGATCAAGCGGGTGCACTTGGCTGGACCGGAGATACTCGTCTTAGCGATCGCGGCGTGGCCCTCACTCGCGGGCATGAGAAAGAGCTTGTTGATTCCCCCGTGGGCTTGCAGGCAACCTTGCGCCCGTATCAGCGGGAAGGCCTGAGCTTCTTGCAGCATCTGCGCGAGCACAATGTTGGAGGCGTGCTCGCCGACGACATGGGGCTCGGAAAGACTCTGCAAACAATAGCTCACATGCTGGCAGAGAAGGTCTCTGGGCGCATGGACAAGCCGAGCTTGGTCATCGCTCCGACGAGTCTGGTGGGGAATTGGCAGCGCGAAATCGAGAAATTCGCACCTCAGCTATCCACCTTGATCTTGCACGGTCCTAAACGCCGCAGGCACTTCTCCGAAATTGGGGACGTGGATGTAGTCATTACGACCTATCCCTGCATCACGCGCGATCTCGAAGACTTCGGCGAGAGAGAGTTCTACTTCCTCATCCTCGACGAAGCACATACGATCAAGAACAACACGAGCCAGGCGTTCAAGACAGTAAAGAAGATTCAGTGTGATTTCCCGATCTGCATCACGGGAACGCCTGTAGAGAATCATCTCGAAGAGCTCTGGTCTCTTTTTGAGTTCTCAGTGCCGGGCCTGCTGGGCGACGTGCGTCGCTTTCGCAGCAAGTACCGCTACCCGATTGAGCGCGAGGGCAAGAACGAGAAGCTCGAGCAGCTGCGCGAGCTTGTCCAGCCGTACATCCTTCGTCGCAACAAAGAGGAAGTTGCAACCGAGCTTCCGCCAAAGACCGAAATCGTGCGGCCCGTAGATCTCTTCGGAAGCCAGTGCGATTTCTACGAGAGCATTCGCGTCTCGGCTCACGCGCGAGTTCGCAAGGTCATCCGAGTAAAAGGACTGGCCGGTTCAACCATCGCGATTCTCGACGCACTCATGAAGCTGCGCCAAGTGTGCTGCGATCCCAGGTTGCTCAATGTTCGCGGTGCCGAATTGGTCAAAGAGTCGGCGAAGTTCCAGCTGCTCTTTGAGCTTGTGCCCAACCTTCTCAGCCAGGGCAGACGCATTCTTATCTTCTCCCAGTTCACCAGCATGCTGGACCTCATGGCTGACGAGCTAAAGGGTCGGGGCACCAAGTATCAGATGCTCACTGGCTCAACTCGCAATCGGCAGGCGGAGATTGATGCGTTCGAGGGTGGGGAGTCTGATGTCTTTCTACTCAGTCTGAAGGCTGCTGGCACCGGTCTCAATCTCACAAGCGCCGATACCGTTGTTCACTACGATCCGTGGTGGAATCCGGCAGCGCAAGCGCAGGCCACGGACCGGGCGTATCGCATCGGTCAGAAGCGGCCTGTTTTCGTCTACAATCTGATTGTAGCGGGCAGTGTGGAAGAGCAGATGCTGCAGCTGCAAAGGCGCAAGCGCTTTCTTGCCACGAGCATTCTTGAAGGCGGCAATAGCGCTGGTCTTGAGCTTAGTGCCGATGATGTCGACGGCCTCTTCGCACCGCTCAGTGCAAGCAAAGAGCGTTAGGGCGCTTCCAACCAGCGCCGAAGGTGATGCGGCGCAACGCCGTAGGCGGGATGCATCACGCTAAATGTGAGTCTGCATAGTACTACTTAGTCACTTTTGCTTGACGATTTCTGACTCAAGTGATCTACCTAGCGGATGACTCCTCATCAGCTTCGGAAGCTTCAACGTGATCTGAACGAATTCGTCGGTACATTGACTAGCGGGATGGGCCGGCCCGAGCGTCGTGACGCGATGAGGCAATACGTCGTTGGCCTACTTCTCAATGGAGAGCGCAAGAACATCGCTGGCATGGCCGCACGTCTAGTGACCAAGCCTGGTGAGACAGAAGCAATGCGGCAGCGCTTGCAACAGTGTGTGGTGGTTAGCCCGTGGTCCGAAGAGGAGATGTTCCAGCGTATTGCCTTGAAGATTGATAGTGAGTTGCCCGGCATTGAAGCGCTTGTGATTGACGACACAGGCTTCGCCAAGAAGGGCAAGCATTCTGTAGGTGTTGCTCGTCAATA
>JAAEPE010000787.1 GCA_024222395.1 Myxococcales bacterium | reverse complement strand
TCAAGCGGGAGGCTGCTGCATGGCGCCGTGCTGCCAACCGCAAGAAGATCAAGATTCGCTGGCGATTCACAGTCCGGGATGCACGGAGGAAATTCGGCTACTCACGGAGGAGGGGAAAAATCAATCTGTCGCGGAACTAGTTGTTGGTGAACACTCGGTATCATCACGCCACATCTTCCTTCAACTCAGTGAGTTCGCCACGTCCATCGACGCGGCGAACGTCTGCTTGCTCAAGCTGCGTATCCCTACTTGGGATGTTCGCTTGGGTGATCGCTCTTCTTCGCCGGTTTCCTTGCTGGCTTCTTTGCTGCTTCCTTTGCAGGAGCGGCGGCTGGATGGTCGCCCTTTGGGTGATCGCCCTTCTTCTCCGGTGCATCCTTTGGGTGCTCGCTCTCCTTCGCGGGATCAGCGACAGCTTCGTCGTCTTTGGCCTCGCCAGCAGGTACGGCAGCAGCTTCGTCGACTTTGGCTTCCTTAGCCTTGTCAGCAGGGGCCGCGGCCGTGGGTGTCGCTGCTTTCGCCTTGTCTGCCGTCGGGTGGTCCGATTTTGCCTTCGACTCTTTCGGCGCAGTGTCCTCCTTCTTCTTCTCGCAGCCAATAGTGAGGAAAGCGGAGAGAGCGGCGGCGGCCATCATCATCATAACGTTTGGGAGTTTCTTCATAGTCAGTCTTCCTTTGCCTTGTCACGAACTGATTGGTTGCTCAGCGAATTGCCTCCGGCAAATAGTGCGGGGGACAGGGCAGAATCATCGCGCGACATCGCCGAGATCATCGGCTGCGCCCTCTGCTGAATCAATCCATGCCTGCCTGATACGTACAACAAAGCGCGAAGTCACAAGAATCTGCAGGAGATGCGAATTGAGCCCACAAACGGAGCGTCGCGGGCCCGCGTTCCTTCCATGAATGACGGTCTTGGGTCGATTTTGTGGGAAAAGTGCTCCTGACGACGTGCTTTTCGGGTGTTCCCGGTGTTCCCGACCCGGGCGCCCCCTAGTTGTGGGGAGTAATCGTCTCAAACCACACGAGCTTGATGCGCCGCTCGACCATGCCCAGGCCGGCGAGCACATCGCTGCGTTTCACTCTGTACTCCGTCTTCTCCATCAGCATGAAGAATGACTCGAGGACGTAGTGCTGGATAAACTCACTCGCGAGTCGATCGCGCGTAGCTGGGCAGGCGTCTGCGATGTGGTTGTTGCGAGCATAGAAGTCGATTGCCTCATAGTTGCGCTCTAGCTCCCAGCGAGCCAGCTTGATGGCTTCTTCGTAGGCTTCAAGAGAAGGACGATCCGCCCCGGGCTCGAGGATTTCGCCAAATCGACCATCTTGCCCCTCGGCCATTTGAATCGGAGGCGGCCACGCGGTCAAGGCATCAGCCGTCATGGCGGCCACATACTTAACCGCGACTTCAATTGGAGATTCGGGTTTCAGCCCTTCAAGCCACTCCCACCGGTCTACTGCCATGCGCTGCAGGATACCCATATTCGCCGCAGCCCAAGTAGGCGAATCGCCCCAGATGTTGTTCGGTAGTTCTCGCCATCGCCGGCGATCGGCTCAAGGCCGTGTTTGCCCGCTATGCGGAACGGCGCCAGCTTCTGTCCCGCACGAGTTCTTGCTCGGCTCTCATCTGGATTACAAGCGCATGTCGGGCCATTCTCAATCCTTTTCGTTGACCAGGAACCACCCTTATGAT
>JAAEPE010000786.1 GCA_024222395.1 Myxococcales bacterium | reverse complement strand
TATGGAACGATTGGGTACCAAGGCGCAAATCAGAAACACAGGTTTATTCTACCTAGCCTCAAACAAGGTCTGCTTTGGGACTCCCGCCTGACGTGCCAGGCCGGAGATGTTGGAATTCGGGGCCAAAGCCCTGGCTAGGAGACCCAGCAGCAGCTGCGATGGCGGCGCTCACTCTGCCTCGATCCAGTATCCTCAGGCCTCTGTTCCACTAGCACCACCAGAGCTCACGCTGAGTGGAAACGAAAATAGGCGTAGAGGCCAACAAGCCCTCTACGCCTACTCTTGGACTCAACAGAGCCAATATCGACTAGCTACCGCCTGGCTCTTCCCCGGGATCACAGAAGGTTGGGTGAGTCGAGTGGCACGAAAGTGCCAACGTCTCAAACACTTCTTGCGAGAGTATTCCGGGTTTCTCGTACGGTAGTCTTGTGTCTTGTTCTTGTTTCTTATCGTTGTCTTCCAAGGCCGATCTCCTCTTAGCTCTCGTTGATGCTAGCACGACTAGATTCCGTCATCTGAGAGAATCTCAATGCGCCCCTCGTCATCGGTGTCGTCAGCCGGGCTTCCCAGATCCACACCCTGATTGAGAAACTTCGCATCCCCCCAACAGATGTCGTCAAGCCCATCCCCGTTCACGTCCCCAATCCACGAAGCTGCAAGAGGAAGCTTGGATCCAGAATCAAAGCTATTAGAAAACCCAACCGGCCGCAACACGAAGTAGTCTCGAGAGCTAGCAACCGAGTTACCGGCGACGATGGAGTCGCCATACCAAGTGTAGACTCCCAAGTTCACAGTTCGGCCAGCTGCAACAACTAAGTCCTCGACGCCATCTCCGTTGATGTCGTTCCCACCGAAGAGAGCATTGTTCGCCACTGCGCCGCCAAAGCGGGCGCCCGTCGCATCGCCAGATATTCTGGCCAGGTAGTCCGTAGAATCCACGATATTGTGAGTCCCTGTGATGCCACCATCAATGATGTACAGGTGCCCTGTCTCCGTGTCCTCAAGGGCGCTGGAGATGACAATATCGCGAAGGGCAGAGCCACCAGTCCCAGCAATAGAGGCAACGGACTCCCCGAATGCCGTGCTCGTGCCCGCAGATCCGGTAAGTACAACTTCCAAGTCGGAAGCTCCATCGAAGGTGATTAGCTGCATCGCCGAGCCCGGGGTAGGTGCAGCTCTGCCTCGCAGCACGATCACTCTGTGATCAGCACCTTCGAACTCAGTCAGTGCACCGAGAGCCAGGTCGCCAACTCCACCGCCAGCTCGAGTGTCTCCCAGGTAGGAGACAAATTGACCAAGGGAGGAAAATCCTTGTCCTGACTCAAAGTACCGACCAACCAGGCCGCTCATACCGGCTACCTGGCCAGCAGCTTCTGATAGTGCCACCGTGCTAGCAGTGGGTACACCGCCGTAAACGATCGCCGCACCACCATTGGCCGTTGCTCCGCCGAAGGGAACACCAATGATGAGGTCTTCCATTGTGCCGGCGGCATCGATCTGCCCAGCAGCCAAATGGGAACCAAAGCCAGGAAAGGCTCCGCCCACTGGCTCAAACCAACTTCCTATGGCAGGTCTGATCGTCACCTCAGGACTCGGTGCAGCTCCGCTAAGCTTGGAAGCTGCAATGTCAGCATTTCGGTAGATATAGACGACGTTGCTATTCCAGGCACTCATCGCGAGATCGTCCTCGCCATTTGTGTTCCAGCTAATCCGCGTTAGTCCGTCGCCAAGGTGACCATTTGTATCGGTGCTTTCGATGGTCACGCCTGCAGATGTTGACAAGCCCATCGAGCTACCAAAGTAGATGTAGACGATGCCTGACCCAGCTCCCGCAGCGCTCGTTTGAAAGGGAGCGGAGACGGCAACATCTGAGAAGCCATCGTTATCGAAATCACCGCCCGCGATCTGCGCACCAAACTGCTTGAGCACACCGTCGCCTGCAGCAAGCGGTGGTTCGATGGCACCACTTTGGTCATACGCAGGGGTCACCCCAGCAGCGAGAGTTGGCGCAGACATGTTGCCATTTACATCAACTGACGCCAGGGCTACGAAATACTCCTGACCAGCCAATAGCTGGCTGATGGTTGCCGACAGACTGCCGTCAACGCCAGCCACTTCTACTCCGTCATTGGGAAAGTCCAAAAACGCCGCGGTGCTAAACCGAAGAACGAATCGGTCTGCTCCAGCAACCGCGTCCCATGACGCGTCAATCTCTTGGTGGTTGGGACTTGTGACAGTCAGTCCGCTGGGCGACGCCGGGGGAGTGATATCCACAGCGACAGTCATGTCCAACTCGCCGACCCGAGCGTCCACAGTCGACGCTGCATCTACCTCAAGGAGGTGAACACCCTCAACGAGTTCCACCGGATTATCCGTACACCAGCTTCCTGCCGCAACGGTCGTTGCGAAGACACTTGCGCCTACGGTGAGCGTCAAGTCAACCGTGTCGAGACTCACCGTGCCGCAAATCGTGAGTTCGAGTTCATCGCTAGCATTTACGGTCCCGTCGAGACTGCTCAGAATACCCGAGCCAGCTGGATCGTCGATTGTAATAACGAGATCTGCAACGGTTATGATGCAGGCTCCCGAGGTGCTGACATTGCCGACAGTATCCGTTGCGATTACCTGAAGGTCGTTGCTGCCCAGTAGAAGAGTAACGGGCTGTGGTGTCTCACTGACGTCTGAGGACGTTGTTGTACCTGCACTGTTCGTGATCTGAAGATCGAGAGTCTCCTCGTCTGAAGCTAGTGGCTGGACCTCAATTTGGAAACCGTTAGAGAGATTGCTATCCAAATCGTTGGCAACGTTGAAGACGACGCTATCACCACATGAGAGTCCTGGCGGTGAAGTAATAAAGAGGATGCTACCGGGTGCCTGCGTGTCCCAAGTGACAAGACGGGTATCGCTGGTTTCGAAGTTCTCAGAGTTAACGACGCGAGCGGTGCAATTGATTTGCCCTTGAGACGTCGAGTCATTGTTGAGTGTGACGCCTGGAATGCTCGTGCGACCGTCACTCGGAACGACTGCGGAGAGTTCACCGCTACCACAGTCCACAAACGCGGTTTCTCCCGCACACTCAGTGCCAACGGCAAGAACGACGTCGACTTGCAAACCGTCGGCCGCTGTTCCGTTCGAGTCCGCCACAACGATGGCACTCGGCTCCGAGAAAGTGATCGAACAGCCATCCATGATGACGTTCACATCGTGACCTGCTGAGCATGCGTTGCCCGCATGATCTTGAGTTGAAACACTCACAGCAAAACTCCCAGGAGCAGTGAACTCAGCCAGTCCATCACTCTGCGTTTCACCTGCCTCATTGATAGTGGTGCCGGGAAACTCCAGCGCATCGCGGAAAAACGCGGCTCGCTCGCCTTCTGTATCGTTCTCTGCGTCGTCGTCAACAGAGCCTCTCCACCGCATCTGAATGCCATCCACAACGCTTCCTTGCTCATCGTCATTTGGCGTTACCGTGACTCCATCTACTGGACTCTCGAGACTGCAACTTGGAACAACGGTATCTACGAAAACCGTGTTGGTCGCAGAGGCTTCGTTGGCTCCGCCTCTTGTACAAGTTGCTCGGACCGCTTGCAGCCCTTGTGCGAGTGTTACATCGAATGAGGCAAGCCCTGTCGTGTCAGTGGTCGCAACCCCAACAGAGGCCTCGACTCCAGAGTCGGTATCGAGAACAAAAACTTCAACGTCGAAACCGTCTCCTGTTTGAATCTCGATCTTGCTTTGAAAATTCGGAAGATCAGAATTCGAATCATTGCCTGAATTCAGTACGGGGATCGGAGCGTAAAAACTATTCTCAATCGGGCCCTCGACAATGGTCAATCCACAATCACTCGCGGTGAGCACGACTAGTTCTGCCGTGTCGCTTCCAGTTCCACAATTGGAAGAACCAGTTGCTTCGAGAGAAAGCTCTCCCGCCGGCAACGTGACGTTGTCAAAAACGACACTTCCTGAGCCATCAGCAATCGCCTCGAATTGGGCCACAGCATTGCTGCTATCTGTCACCGTCAGGACGAATTCGTCACCGCTCTCGAAATTCGATCTCAGCGCTACGTCAACCTGAATTCCCGAAGCCGTAGCATCAAGATCGTCTAGGGCCGACACCGACGATCCATCGACGGGACTTTGAAACACGACCACCAGTTCGGATGGGCAAGTCGGGCCATCGCCACATGCTGGTGCCAGGAAAGCCAATGCGGCTATCGCGAAAAATCCACTCGTCCATCTATTATGTCTCAACATAGTCCAGTCCCCTCCTGATGTATTGTTTACATGAAGCCCTACGTCATTCGGTCCACAGAGGGTGGAGCTTAACACTGCTGCGGCAATTTTCACCAAAAACTTGGGCGCAAGAGCATGGAGCCCATTGCTGCCCGTAGCAGCGGTGATCGCTCTGGCGAGGCTCATCTTGATTCGTGTTGGTTGCCTCGTTGCACCTGTTGCCTGAGGCTGCAACCGAAGAGCGCACAACCGCCTCCTGGCAAGAATCCGAAATGAGAAAATTGGCCGCAGTAGTGTTAAGGGAGAATCCTAAGAGCACGCGAACGTCTGCCCCGAAAACTCTCAGCTCTCTCCTGATGCTGACCATTTGGATCAATGCGCTCCCAGGTGGGGGGCATTGCCACTTCAGTTTCGGGAATCAGCCCACGCTCCCTCAGTGAATCTCTCATCACCACAGCATGTCTACACGCCTCTAGGGAAGGCCCGTCCATCTTGCCGTGCTCAATGAGTGCCATTGCATGACACCGGCTACAGTACGCTCGAACTTCACAAGTATTGCATTCAGAAAGCCTAGCCCACGTGAGGTTTCTCACGTCTTCGAGGCTCTCTGAGCCATACCAAATCTCCTCAAAGCTCATTTGGCGCAGGCTTCCCATGGAGTTAGGAAGAGATGCGCAGGGCAAGAGCTCCCCCTTCGGGTCAATGAAGCACGCCTGCCTGCCTGCGCGACAAGGGGTTCTCTGCAGACTAGGAGCTCTGTCCTTGGTGAACCCAGTAAAACGCTCCTCAAGGTGCGCGGCCATCTCGCCGCCGTAGAACTCACCGAGGGTTGCGGCGGTCATTCTCAAGGTGACAGGATCTGCAGCTTCACGGGTTCCGCTCTTGAACGTCGTGATCTTGGCGTCTCGACTGTACTGTGCGCCAAGTTCGCGAGCCATGTTCGCAAGCTCTGCAAGCTCACCAGCGTTGGACTCCATGACCGGAGACTTGAGATGGACCATGACCCCGCGGTCTAGTAGTCGACGGGCCGCGTCCATGCTGCGCTGCCACGACCCTGGATGTCTCGTGACCGCTTCGTGTACCCTGGGATTCGGGCCGTAGACGGAAATATCTACTTGCAAAGGCCTTATCGAGGCCAGGAAATCCGCACGCTTTTCATGAATGTGATGACCAGTGCTCAGCAGCTTGAGAGCAAACCCCATCTCGTGCGCCACTCGCAGGATCTCGTTGGCATCCGGGCGCATGAAGTACTCTCCGCCCATCAGAGTGAGAAAAAGAACTCCCTCATCGGCAATTTGCTCTAGAATATCAATTACTTCCTTTGTTGACAGTTCGTCTCCACCCTCGTGATCCTGGAAACAATGGGTACAACTGTAATTACACCTCTCGGTGACCTGCATGGTGACCGTAGTTGGAGCCCTGGTCTTGGCGGCCTGCGCAGCTAGCATATTCGCGGCACCG
Organism: Myxococcales bacterium; assembly: GCA_024222395.1. GTDB lineage: Bacteria > Myxococcota_A > Polyangia > Haliangiales > Haliangiaceae > NORP324. The sequence continues at coordinate 6,129 of JAAEPE010000786.1, read as the reverse complement.
ACGGCTTTGTATTTGAAACTCAAGCGTCCCTCACCCTACTAGCTAGCCCCATCACGTCGCCCACGGACGCATCCTTGACAAATTGTAGCTCGTAGCAGGGGACTTCTCGCATGAGCTTAGTCACCAAATCTAGAATCAGCCCCATGCTTTCAGGATCCTTCGCGTAGGTAAGGATGTGTCTGCAGATCTCTTGAATCGCTCGATGTACAGAGACCTTGGTACGGCGATTTTCCGGCGCCTGGACAAGCAGATTCACGCTCGCCAGGGGTTCCACTCTCCCGTGGTCTAGCCCTTTGCTTCCTAGAAAGGGTGAAACGATAAGGCTCCAGCCATCGCTCAACCGACGCAAAATAAGCAACTCGTCACTTAGCTGCTCTACGGGCCAGCTTTGGACAAGAAGTGAAGCGATCGTGGACTTGCCGGCGCCACTCACCCCCGCAAAAACGTGAGCGCCCTCGGCGTCAGCGATAGCCGACGAGTGAAGCACCAGTCCTTCGTGACGAAGCAGAGCAAAAGAAGACACCACACGCAGCACCCCTTCTAAGGCGACCTCACGTGGCGCAATTTCAAAGACGGCCCGAACTGGTTCACCTGCGATGAAAGAGATCGTGCCTTCGGCGTCATAGCGCGAAAGGCGAAGGCTATCTTCCGAACTGCCGGCCGTTGTGAAGGCGGGAAAGTCGACAGCAGGACATCGGTCGCAGGAGAAATCTTCTCTCACCACAACGTCCAACTCTGCGGCCAAGAGTGAACTGGATTGGGCCGCGCAATAGTGCCCGGCCAGCCTGACCGCCGATCCAGACATTCGAAGACGCAGACACAGGCCTGCAATATCAATGCCTTGAATCATTCTTTGACGAATATTCCAGCCTTGGCAAAAGCATCAAGACACTGCTCTACATCGGCTACCGCCACCTGTTGCTCGACCTGAAACTTCGCTACGAATTCCTTGGCGGCCCGCTCGACACTTAGACCGTCGGCTTCCTGGGCAAGGCGCCAAAGCTCTGTTCCAGTGGAGTTTAGAGTATGAAGCTTGTTGTCATCGGGAGTAACCACGAAAGCTAGACCGTCCACTATGCGGCCGGCGGTCTGCGGATTTTTGCGATAAATACTCATCACGGTCTGAAGGGGTTGGTACTCCACCTATGTCCCTGCGTTCAAGAGAATCGTCACTTTGTACCATTGGGTGCATAGCGTTACCCATGAATTTGGGGGTGCACGACGCTGGGCCGTCCCGAAGAGTAGCTAGTCCGGATTGGATGCAGGCCTACATTTCTTTGTGGGTCTCGCGACTCCAGGACCTCAAGATGCCACCCAAGCTGTCCGAGCCATATCTATTGGTATCCGACTGGACTGTACTATGAAGAGAGTGCTGTGGAGGTGAAGTCGTGCTCGCGTCGTAGCTCACACAAGCGAGCTCACCACCAGTTAGAATGAACACTGCGAGCGCTTTGGCCACTTAGGGTATGATGGGCAAGAGTTGACACTCTTCCGCCCTAGTGGCTACTCTCCTGCCTAACAAGAGGACTCAATGCTCAAACTTCACAAATTTCTCTTTGCCGCGTCGTTGAGCACCTTCGCTATTGGCGGCTCGTACATTTATGCCGAACCAGGCGCAGAAGAAGGCACCGAGACTGCTACGGTGACCAACATCAAGAATGCGAAGCTGAGCAACGCTGAGATGCAGTCCCAGTCCTCCGACTCTCTCGAAGAGATGCAAGATATCCTGCGTCGAATTGTCGAACTTCAGCAGCTCGCTCGAAAACAAAAAGACGTTATCAAGCTCAATTGCGTGAACGACAAGCTGCTGCAGGTCAAGCAACTATTGAACATTGCCGAAGGCGGTCGAACAGACCTCGTCGAAGCCATCGCTCAGGGCGATAACGACGCCAGTCATTTTCAATTCTCGCAAATCACCATCGCCAAAGAGAAGACAGATGTCCTGCGTGGTGAAGCCGAAGGGTGTATTGGCGAAGAGCTGGTATTCCTTGGCCCAACCGAAGTCGAAGTCAACGAAGGCAACGTCACCGACGACCCGACAGAGGACGACGATCTGGAGCCGGCAGACGATATTCTTGATCCGCCCGGCTACGCGAGCCCTTTCTCCTAACTCAATAGATTAGAAGCTAGACATGAAGATTCCATTTGGGGCTGTGGCTGCAGCGGTATTGGGGCTTTCGGGGAATGCGATCGCTCAGGACGCGATTGTGGAAGGACCTGGAGTCAAGGTTAGCGAAGGAACGGTGCTCCACCCATCGGTGGGGGTCCAGACTGGAGTCATTAGCAATGTCTTCTATGAAGACACCAATCCAACGGCATCGCCGGTCGTCCAGTTGCTGGCTAAGTTTGCTTTGGCATCAACTACTGGGGAGGAAGGCGAGCTTGATAGTGAATCGCGAGGAGATCCTCCATCCGTTGAATTCAGAGCTGGTCTCGACCTGCTCTACGCAGAGTACCTGTCAAGCAACTCAAGTGTTACCGCGCAACGAGATCTTGCCGTCGGAGGACGGCTCCACCTAGGACTACTCCCCAAGAGCACGGTGTCCTTTGCAATTGATGATAGTTTCAATCGCAGTACTCGCCCCACGAATTTTGAATCGGAACGCAACCTTGACCGCGACATCAACCTAATAAAAGCACAGGTTAAGTACCGGCCATCCGGACGCTCGATTTCAGCAGGACTGAGCTTCAGAAATACCATTGATATCTTCGAGTCTAGCGGATCGCAGTTCGCTAATCGAATGAAGAATATCCTAGGTGCGAGAGTTGACTGGAAGTTTCTGCCTATTACTCGATTCTTCGTTGAGGCTAGCTACGGGCTGATCAGTGGTTTGGGTGAGGAAGCTACAACCTACAAGTCCAGCTCAACCCCACTCCGTGGTGTGATTGGTACTGACACCGCGATAACTGAAACCACGACAATTCGAACCAAAGCTGGCTACGGAGTCGGTTTCTATGCTGGCGGCGAGGACTACAGCGGGATTCTCTTCGCACTCGAAGTCGGCTATCGCTACAGTCCCATGGGAAGGTTTACAGTTGAGTACTCCAAGGACTTCAAGGATTCCATCAACGGGAACTTCTACGGCGAACATGCCATCAAGGTTGGAGTCGACCAGCAGCTTGATAAGGTCTCCCTGGCTGCAATTGCCGCAACGCGGCTTCGTGGCTATAGAGGCATCAATTCAATCGTTGGCGGTGGACCTACCCGCGACGATTTGATCGTCTCAGCAGGCCTTCGTGCAAGCTATGTGATTCAGGATTGGTTGGCTATGACAGCTGAAGTAGATACAGCAATCGTGTCGACCGAGTACCTCTCCGTATCTGAAGGATTGGCGGATGATCCAAGCTACGTACGTCATCAAGTACTGGCTGGCATCTCCGCCGCATTCTAGGGCGTGTCGTCCGGGCGACTGATAACGGTCTCCGGCACAGACTGTAGTGGCAAGACAACTCAGATAGATCTCTTGGTCGATGCCCTTGCGAAGCGCGGACACTCAGTCAAGCGCCTCTGGTTTCGCCCCGGCTACTCCCAGGAAATGGATTTCTTGCGCCGTGCGCTGCGCAGCTTCATCCCCAAAGCCCTGCCCAAGCACGGGAACACTGAGGCGCGGCAAGCCATTTTTCGGAAGCAAGGCGTGAGTCAGAGTTGGGTAGCCATGGCCCTAGTTGACACCTTTCTGCAATACGCGCTGCGCGTCCGAGCCCTGCTCGCACAGGGGCATTGGGTTATCTGCGACAGGTTTGTTATGGACGCTGCACTCGACCTCCACCTTCGATTCCCTGAACTCGATAGGATCCACCGACCGAGCCTAGCCCTCATCGAACGGGGCAGCCCCACTCCGCTCGCATCATTTCTCTTGCACGTGCCCTACGATGTCGTGAGCGCCAGGTCTGAGGTCAAAGCAGAACCTTTCCCCGATTCCGAAGCACTCCGGCTTGAACGCTGGCGACGCTATCAGGCCATGAAAGACCTGCCACAGGTCCTCTCAATTGACTCGGACCGGCCGATCCCCGACGTGCGAGACGAGATATTGAGCTACATAAGAACCAAGTAGTCGAAGACATGCGTATCGCCGACATGCAAGCGAGAGAAGACTTCGATGCTGTTCTCTACAGTACGCTGGAGGCTGGTTGGTCGGCAATGCTTGGCTACCCAATCCGAGTGGAAGCCCTTCGCGGACCAACGGCCCAAACTTGGTATGTCAGTCAAACACTTGGCGGATTCTTTGTCGGTAGGCCAGGGAAGAGGGTCCGCGAGTACCTCCGAGATGGGCTCAGATATACACCGAGAAAGGCACGATTCGTTCCTCAGTGGCTCATATCCACAGGCCTGTCGACCTCGCTTGGGCTTGAGATTGCCAGCACCAAAGCGTTCTCTGTTAGTCCAGAAATCACTCGAGCAGGCTCAATGCTCGTAGTACCAGGAAACCAGCGAATCCGAGTTTTCGATTTCAGAAAGAATGTCGTAAGAGTTATACTCAAGACTGGATTCTCGCCTGATGCCATGGCTCGAGAAATTTCCTTTCGCAAACAGTACGGTTCAGAGCCGTTCGTTCTCGAGATACTCAAGATGGCCGACGATCTGACGTGGTTCGAAGAGCCCATCGTACACTCCTACGCTCTCCCTCGTTGCCCCCCGTGGTATCGCCGCAGTTCCCTCGCTGCGACAGCGCTAGGGGATTTGGAGCAATGGTCGAGCGCGTTCACACACAGCGTCCCTTCGCGCGAGTATTCAGACACTCTTCTTGAGCGCCTGTTCGATCTTCTTGAGCTTCTGAAAGAGAGGTTCACCTCGTGCGACTTGCGTCCGGCTCAAGGATTCGGAAAAGCGCTCGCGGCGGTAGCCTCCGAAATGGGAGAGCTAGAGCTAGCGCCGTCGCATGGAGATTTTCAGGGAGGCAACGTGCTAGTGACCAAAGCAAGCCGACGGCCAATCATCATCGACTGGGAGCATAGCGGCGAGCGGTGGCGATACTACGATCGGCTCGTCATGGGACTCAGCACTCGATCCCCTGCTCGGCTCAGCACTCGCTGGAAGGCGTTCATCGCAGGGGACACCAAGGAAAGTGCCCTTTCGGCATTGCCCAAATCGCCCTCATGGCGCACTAGTGCCTGTGCGCTGGTCGCTCTCGAGGATTTGCTCTGGTACGCCAGTGAAAGTCTGGCAGGCCCGTATTCTCGTCCGTCTGAAGGACTAACGCTTCTGCTAAGTGAGTTGGAGCAAGCACCGTTCTGTAGGTGATCTACACATGAAGGTAGCTCTGAATATGGGAACCCTCCGCGGTGCGGGAAGCTCATCTGTCGGCAAGAACACGCTGAAAAACCTTTGCGCAGTCGCCCCACAGCATGAGTTTACCGCTTGGATTCCTCATGACTGGCGCATCGAGCGGCCTCCCAATTGCAATCTTCGTCGAGTGAAGGGAGGCATGTTTCGAAAGCTCGCCAGCGAGAACATTGACCTGAGGTTGTCGCTTCGAAAAGGAGACTTCGATGTATTGTATTCTCTGGGCGACACGAGCTTGCCACACTGCCCTGTTCCTCATCTCCTGCTAGTTCAACAGGCCTATCTGGCGTACCGACCGGACGACTGGGGGTTTGTCCCGCCGCCCGCGTTCCGCACCAAGATGCACCTTGTCGCCAAGTACTTCGCACTGGGGCTTTCCACTGTGAGCGCTTTCACCGTGCAGACTCACGACATGAAACATCGGCTTTGTGATCGCTGGGATCTATCTCCAGACCACGTGCACGTAGTTCCTAGTGCCATCAGTATTGGTTCCGTTCAAAGCAAGAATGACCGCCGTGAGCGCACCATTTGCTATGTGGCAAGCCCCGCCCCACACAAGAACTTTGAAGTGCTCGCTGATACTATGTCGTACTTGAGTGGTGAGTACTCTGACCTTGAGTGTCATTTGACAGTGCACCAGGGCCAGGTTCCAGGGCTTGTCCACCGAGCGCTGAAATTCGGCGTACTCCACCGATTCAAGTTTCTTGGCGCACTCTCCCATATGGAGAGTCTCGAGCTCATTGCCAGGTCCGCAGTGTGCGTGGTGCCATCACATCTGGAGTCCTTTGGCTTGCTCTACTATGAGGCGGCAGCCCTTGGTACTCCGATAGTGGCGGCCGATCGAG
>JAAEPE010000785.1 GCA_024222395.1 Myxococcales bacterium | reverse complement strand
GATCGACCAGCTCGTTGATGCGTAGCATCACCTTGTCGACCAAAACTTGCATCGACTCGCGGTGCTCCGGTGCCAATTCCGGATCAAAAGGATCCACTCCATCCGGCAAATGATGTTCAGAAAAGCTCCCATACTCCATGAGTTCACCAATGCGATAGACGATATTGCCACCTTTGGCCCGTGGGCTACTACCAGGACTAGCCTCGGGAAGGCTTGTGCGGAGCCATAGCCAGGCATTTTGTCAAACCAGCAATGCTTGCGCCCCCCAGACATAGGGCAATTCGTCTATGGAATATTTTGCTGGATACCCGTGTAACATTTTCGTAGCCGAACGACGAACTGCGGATGCATTGTTGCCCTCCCCCCCGAGCCAGTCCGAGGATTCAATCAATCTATGTCAAAAGACCATACAGCACTCGAGAACCTCATGAGCGAGCACCGCCTCATCGAGCACGTACTCGATGCTCTCGATGCCTACGCAGGTGCCCTACAGCGGGGTGAAGATGTCGATCGCCGAGACCTCGGGGAATTCGTGGCCTTCTTGCACGATTTTGCAGACGTTACCCACCATGCCAAGGAGGAAGACATCCTCTTTGTCGCTATGCATGCGCTTGGCTTCCCGAAAGAAGGCGGCCCTGTGGCCTGCATGCTGCGGGAACACGAAGCAGGTCGAGCCCACGTCAAGGAACTTGCGGAGTGCGCGAAAGTAGATACGTGGACAGAGGAAACCGTGGAGCGAATCACGAACGCGAGCCAAGAGTTCTCGGTCCTTCTCCGCTCTCACATCTACAAAGAGGACGACATGATCTATGTGATGGCCCTAGAGCGCCTCTCCAGCGAGCAAATGGACGGAGTGAACAAGCTCTGCCGTGAACGCGACGAGGAGAGTGTGAGGTGCGGCCGAGCGGCCGAGCAGGTGAAGGTCGCATCGAAGCTAATATCGAGCTACGGATGCGCTCGCAAGGCGGCAGTGACTTTGGAGAAGCAAGCCCAACCGAGCCACTCATGAAGCATATGAAGACTCCCTTCCGTCCGTTCTTCCTTGCTGCGTCCACCGGCGCGACGCTCATCATCGTCGCTTGGATTCTCATTCTTACCGGGCGTCTGAGTCTCGTATCCAATCTTGGAGTATTCAACTGGCACGCCCACGAGATGCTCTTTGGCTATCTAGGAGCTGTGCTCGCCGGTTTCCTGCTCACGGCGACGGTGCACTGGACAGGTCACAAGACCGTCGAAGGCAAGGGACTCCTAGCGTTGCTACTTCTGTGGCTCCTCGCGCGATTCGTCAACAGCAGCAATACGACGTTTCCTGGAAGCATCGCAATCGAGCCTCTCTTCTTTGCGGGCGCAGCCTTCGCTGTCGGCCGCGCAGTCGTTGCTGCCCGGCGCTGGCACAACTTCGCATTTGCACTGCTCCTGGCGATGATGGGTCTCGGCGATCTGCTCATGCACCTTGTGGCGCAGGGAAGCATTGCTGCGGTGTGGATGACTCGCGGTCTCTGGATCTCCATTGACGCAGTGGCTCTCAGCATCCTTATCTTTGGGGGCCGCATCCTTCCTCTCTTCACCAAGTCGGCGCTCTCCCTTCCCTCGGCCCGATCAAAGAGCACCTTGGACTACGCGGGACTCGGTGCGGTTGCGCTTCTCATGCTCGCCCACGCTCTCTCGCTCTCGGCAGCCATAGAAGGAAAGCTGTGGGCCTTGACAGGCCTCCTAACCCTAGCTCGTCTCTACGGATGGAACGGGAGCAAGACGCTTCGCACTCCACTTCTGTGGATACTTCACGTGGGTTGGCTCCTCATCGGCCTTGGCATGCTCATGGTAGCCTACGCCCTGCACGCCCCCCTGCACATTCCTGTCACCTCGGCGCATCACCTCCTATTCGTAGGCGGCTTTGGCTCACTCTCCTTGGGCATGATGGCCAGGGTCGCCCTGGGACACACCGGGAGAAAGAAGGTTGCCAACAAGCCCACCTCGATAGCCTTTGTGCTCATCGTTCTCGCCGCTGGCATTCGTACCACTGCGAGGTGGTTCGGCCCCGAAGCCTATCCGGACTTGCTGGTGCTCGCAGGCGTCATCTGGGCACTCAGCTTCGTGCTCTTTCTCGCCTCGTTTGTACCGGTGCTGCTAGCACCACGCGTCGACGGCAAGGACGGCTAGACCGTCGAGCGAAAAGAATGACCGAGGACGGTGAGTTCTGATTTTTCGAGTGCAAGGCGCGAATGAGGATCTTGCCGGTGCAAATGACGAAATGAGCAACGCTGCAATCGGGAAAGCAGGACCATCAGACCGATCATTGTTTACGCTCGGCGGTCTAGCTCCTCCCTCTCAAGAGTAGTAGTGGAACTTATCGGCAGCGTATGGGGCGACCTTTGCTCCCGTCCGCTGTGCGAGGGCTGCGTGCAAGCGCACGGCCTCTTCGTTCAAGGGCCTTCTATCTCGTGCACCGACAAGAGGAGAGACGAAGACCAGGTCCTTGGGTGATAGCTCCATAGCATCGATGACCGCCGCCGATTCTTCGATGTGGGCATCGATCTCGTGCGTCCCGCCAATGCCGGCGAGCACCATTACGCCGAGACTCAGCCCAGAATCCCTGGCATTTCGAACACGGGTCAATAACCGCTCCATGTCGGCGGACTTGCCAAGATTGGCCCTTAGGCTAGCTAACCCAGTCTCGAGCCCCAAATAGGCTGTGCGCAAGCCATGTTCTTGCAGAACCGCCCACTCATCAGAAGTTCTCTCAGGGCAGTGATCCGGATCCCAAAACGCTCCGACTCCACGCTTCCTAGTGCCCAGGCGTTCGCCAATGCGGACGAGCCGTGAAACCAGAAGTCGCTGGCTAAGCGAAAGTGCGCTGGCCGACCCCAGGAAGATGCCGTGACGAGCCGAGACGCTCTCCCCCATAAAATCGCAGACCGCATCCAAGTGGTTAGCGAACTCCCCATCGTTCATCATCCGAAATCGACGATCTTTGTAGAAGGCACAGAACGAGCATCGACTGTTGGGGCATCCGAGAGCTGGCAGCAGCACCAAGTCGCCATAGCGGTCTGGTGGCAGTATCTCCACTGCCTCGGGATAGGCCTCTGCAAAGCGCTTCGACTCATCACCGTACTTCTCGGCGGTCCACTGACTCGCAAGGGACAACCTCTTGATCAGAGTCTCCCGCCCCTGCCCCTTGGGCGCATCGGAAATCGTGAGGTCCGCCGCCTCTAGCTGCACTGCGAATTCTTCAGCGAGGGCTCTCACGCTCTCATGCCCAGTAGTGCTATCGACGAGGGAGCATGGCGTTGCCCCGGTTACCCGCACAACGTCGCAGGACAGCGTTCTACGCAGCATGAGACCGTCGACTCGAGCACTGCTCCATCGGCCAATATCGTCGATGCGAATAGACGCGCCGCAAGCCCGCTGCACCTTGCAACGGATACTTCCCAGATAGGCATCAAACCGAAAGGCCAAGACGAGCGCATCATGCAGCGGCCCCCGATTGTTCGTCAAATCCCGCCCTCGCCAGGAGAGCAACCATCCCCCTCGTGGAATCGGCCAGACTAACTCTAGGAGAGTGAGGCCATCTTCTGGCCAACCTGGGGCGGGTGGACTCTCTTCTATCGCTTGGGGCACTTTTTGCGTAGCGAGCTAGCCCCACGATAAGGAGCCAGCTGTAAGCTCCGCTCATGCTTCGCTCGCTTCTTCTTCCCATCTCAGCAACACCGTTCCTTCTCGGCTCCTGCTCAAACTGGAGTTGAGCAATACGTGTGCACGGAGAATGTGCAGTGCCAGGATGGAGCGGAGACCAGTATATGCGAGGTCGGTCGAAGTGACGGTCCCCGCAGCAGAGACCACGCCTCTACCTGAAGGCGAGTGGTCTTGGATAGCGTTTCAGGTCGGCGACTCCATGCAAATCTTCGTCGACAGCCAAGCGGTCGGCTCAGCCTAGGAACGCAGCATTGACTGCAAGCAACACCGATGTACTCCTGGTCGGTCGCGAGCTTCATGGAGGCATCGATGACCTACGAATATCTCTCAAATGTCGTTCAGAAGCTCAGCTCCGAGGAGACTACCTAGTGCCCGGCCGATAGATCCGAAACCAGGCATTCCGGGCCAGATTCCGCAATTCTGAGGATTCTTGGCGTTCCGGAAATTTCGAAGCAGGGACGGCAGTTCTATCGGTTGTAGGCAGATAACTCTGCCGAAATGACCACCCAATGCGCACCAGTGTAGCCGAACAACGTCCTCTTGTCCCGCAGACGAGCGGACATCAACATATGAAAGAGCTATGTGAGATGAGTGCGATCCTTGACGCACATCCACAAGCATCGAGCTTGGTGCTTGTAGACCTGAACGCAGGGGTAATCAATCCAAAGAGGGGAGCAAATGGGCTCAGTGGCGAGCAAGTACTCCGCATCGCGATCATCAAGCAGGCGAACGGCTGCAGCTCCTTTGTTCGATGGCGTGCGCGTGTTGGCCCGCACCCTC
>JAAEPE010000784.1 GCA_024222395.1 Myxococcales bacterium | reverse complement strand
GGAGCAAGGCTGAAGCTTTAGGGAATGCGCTGGACGGAGCGGGGAGCCCGCGATATGGCGCTACTGCGTGCCGATCTCTTTAGCGGACGTTGGGAGGCCACAACCCGGACGCAGATGGCGGCATAGCCCGGCATAGCCCCCACTTTCAGGAACTGCACCCTGGCCGCGGCCCGAACATTGACTTCAGAGCGAAAGAGTGTGATTGCCACCATCCTTGGCAGGCTCTGGGGCAGGACCGTAGAGACACCGGGGCGCAGGGTGGGCTCCCATGGCTTGCAGAGCCCGTGGCGGGCCCGATTCGCTCTCTTGCAAGACGTCGCTTTGGAGCCGGGCGAAAATACCGATAGCGTGCACGGTGAGTGCGAGAAGGCTTGCCGTAAGGCCTGGGCCAACCCAGACTATGAAGAGCAGTGCCCAGACCTGCTCGGGCAGGGCGCGGGAGAGTTGAAGTACCAGACGTGAGGGAACCGGCGTCTGTGTGCAAACCGACTCGTTTCCGCGGTGGCAAGGACCCGGCGTCTCGTGCTTTCATCGCGCCATGCGATTCACATTGAACTTCAGAGTATCTCAATGGCTACTGCTTGCTGCCGTGGCTCTCGCGTCAGGGGTTGGTACCAGCGCTTGTAAGAAAGATGAGGACGCTGCCAAGGCTGGAGATGGCGAAATGATCAAGCCTGCGGCAAAGGGCACCAAGTACGAGCCAGCCGTGAACAAGTCACAGGTTCCCGATGGCGTATGGATTTGCGACATGGGCACAGTCCACTTTGCAGCCGGCGAGAAAGGCGAGGGCACATGCGATATTTGCGGAATGTACCTTGTGCAGAAGAGAGCGGAGAAAGCACCAGCGGCTAGCGAGAAAGCTCCGGAGGCCAACGAGAAAGCTCCGGAGGCTAGCGAGAAAGCTCCGGAGGCTAACGAGAAAGCTCCGGTGGCTAGCGAGAAAGCTCCGGAGGCCGCTCACGGCACTCCGGCTGGCCATTCGCACTAGCGAGGCGAAGCACCGCGAGTCGGACTGAGGTGGACCCCATTCTTAGGACCAAAATCGGGCGTTGCTAAGGAGTAGCCTGCTCTAGTTGAGTGCATTCAGTATCCGTATTCGCTATCCTCCCAAAGGCCCCCAATTAGGCCTTTGGGGTTTTTGTTCTGTATTCCGCTGGTCGGCAAGACCTGTTGTGAAGTGGACAATTCTCGATGTCCTCAAGCGGCGCCCTGGCGGAAGCCGTCGTAGAACTCGGCGGGAATCTGATAGCCAAGTGCTTGGTGCGGCCTTTCGGTATTGTAAAAGTGAAAGTAGCGTTCGATGCCGATGCGAG
>JAAEPE010000783.1 GCA_024222395.1 Myxococcales bacterium | reverse complement strand
TTTGCGACAGCTGCCTCTTCCGCCAGAGGCAGCGCCAACGACAAGCATCGACGAGTGGACTCAGACAATCACGGACTTGATGGCAGACGGGCTTGGGCCACGCGCTATCTACGATCGGATCCGACTCGAGGACAAGAGCTTTATGGGCAGCTATTGGGCGGTGAAGCGCTTCGTGAAGAGGGCCCGCAAGGCGCGTGGGGTGCGGGCCGAAGACGTCGCCATCATTGTAGACACCGCGGCTGGCGAGGTGGCACAAGTGGACTTTGGCTACGTAGGCAAGCTTCTGGATCCAGAACAGCATGTGATGCGGCGTGCTTGGGTCTTCGTGATGGTGCTTGGGCACAGTCGCCACATGTTTTGCAAAGTGCTCTTCGATCAGAAGACCGAGACTTGGCTGCAACTTCACATCGAGGCCTTCAAGCACTTTGGAGGAACCGTGAAAGTGGTCGTGCCCGACAACCTGAAGGCAGCGGTGATCCGGAATGCCTTTGGCGTCGGGGAAGGCACAGACCTCAATCGCAGCTACGGGGAGCTTGCCAGGCACTACGGCTTCAAGATCGATCCAACGCCGCCTTACTCGCCCAAGAAGAAGGGCAAAGTCGAATCGGCAGTGAAGTACGTCAAGAGCAATGCACTCAGTGGTCGCGACGGCGAAGACATAACGAAGGTCAACGCCATGCTCATGAACTGGGTCGTCGAGACAGCGGGCATACGCATCCCTGGCACGACACACAAGCAGCCACTGG
>JAAEPE010000782.1 GCA_024222395.1 Myxococcales bacterium | reverse complement strand
GCCCTCGGCATTGGCTCGGCTCCGTCCCGATAGCAAGACCAGCGCCGGCTCGTTTTCGTGTTCGCAGTACGTCGTGCACGCGCGACAGCCCGTACATGCCCAAAGGGCTTCCGTATTCTCTCTCGTCCAAGCGAGCTTGCCCTCGCGCAGATGATTGAGTGTATCCATCTTGGCCTGTGGCGTATGAGTTTCTCTAGCGTCAGCCGCCGCGACCGGGCAGCTGTGTCTGCACATCTTTGGACAGTACGTACAGTTGTCGAGTTGGCGAGCAACCGAGTCTTGGGAGAAGGTGTCCGACACCCATGCAGTCTAGTGTGGGTTTCGTGAATATAGAACCCTCGCGCTCAATTTCTCGCGCTGTTAGAGAGCGAATTCTCGTCCCGAGCGGCTGCTGGAAATCGTTGGCAACCGCTCTAGCGCAAGACGCCCGGATTTAGGACGCTGCTTGGGTCGAGGCCGTCGCGAAGTAGGTCAGAGTACCGCTGAAGCGAGGCGTTTGGCTTGCCCAGCAAATAGGCGCCGGCAGATTCTGCCGCTTCCTCAATCGCTTGAAGCTTGGGAGACTTCGCCGATAGTGGTGCTCCCTGCGCCCCTTGCACACTCACGAAGAGCACACCACCATCTCGATCGAAGCGGGATGCGTGGGCTCGGAAGTGCACTCCGAGTTCTTCGCATGTGACCACGATCGCATCGTACACTGGGCCCAGCATGCGCGGCGTTGCACTTATCTGAAGATTGGGGGCGGGTGGTGCTGCGTGTTCACTCTTTCCAGTGCGTCTCTCCCACCATGCGACCGCGATGTCATCGCGACCTCGTTTGCCTCCGCCGGCTGATACCGCACTGGCGATAAGGTCGCGATCGCACGCTGCGAGCGAGGTGGGGCCCGCCGTTGCGGCTACGAGGAGAGCCTCGTCTCTCTGGCACGCTTCACCTAGGTGCATCATCGCTTCGGCTCTGTCATAGATTCGCATTGCCGCAGGTGCAGCCTCTTCGCGCATTGCCAAGCGAACTGCCGTGAAAGCATCGCCCATACTCGGCAAGCGGAAGGCCGCAAGCAGACGAGATTCCGGTAGCTTGTGCACCCGAAGATGAGCCGACGTAATAATCCCCAAGGTGCCCTCACTGCCGCAGAGGACGCGGGCAAAGTCGGGACCGCTAGCACGACGTGGAGCAACCCGAGTGTGAAGGCTCCGGCCGTCGGAGAGTACCGCTGATACTCCGAGCACCGTATCCTCTAGCGTGCCGTGTTGCCTCGACGACTTGCCTGGTGTGCGCACCGAGAGCAAGCCACCGAGGGTTGAACCGAGACCCTCCGGGGCGAAGGTACCCAGAGTGAGGCCGCGTCTGTTGAGTAGTTCTTCTAGTACAAGGCCGGTGATGCCAGCCTGTGCGTGAACCACGAGTGAGGTTGGATCGAGGTACAAGACATGGTGCATACGCCTCATGTTGAGCAGGATTTGTGGGCGCAAATCGTCGGTAGGAGTCGAGTGACCGCCATTGCCCACTGGAATGAGCGTGGCCTGGTGCTTTGCGGCACAGATCGCAAGTTGTGAAACTTCTGAAGCACTCGAGGGATTGGCGTGGCAGTGACGCCCCTCGGGGCTGAAGTTCCCTTCGCCGACTATCGTCTTGATTTCGGCGAGTAGGGCAGGGCGCGGCTTAGTGCTCATAGGATGCTCATCTCACCATGCAAGGGCAGCCCCATCTTGCCCGGGTTCATTATGTTGTTGGGATCGAAGGTGTTCTTCAGAGCTCGGAAGAGCGTCATCGACTCGCGATGCTCAGTGTGCATGGCCTGTCCCTTGAGGAGCCCAATACCATGGTGGTGACTTATCGTGCCGCCTACCCGGGTCGCGGCCGCCATACCTGCGCGCCAGATTTCGTCGTATTTGTTCTGCGTTTCTTGGAGGCCCTCTGCGCGCCCGGCAAAACTGAAGTAGATCGAGCAACCGTCGGCGTAGGCGTGGGAGAAATGGGCCATGACGACGGCATGAGCAGCGATGGCGGCCTTCACGCTCTCATAGAGATCAGGCAGACGCTCCCACGTCGAGGCAACTTCCATCGTATCGACGAAGCCGCCTTCGCGGAACAACGGTGACATTTTGTAGGAGACCGCATAGCGATGCGCTAGCCAGCGCAGCCCGGGCTCTTCTCCTTCGTCCCTTCCGCCGGCTCGCTCAATAGCCGCAAAGGTGAGTTGGGCTTCGACCTCGGTGCGCAGGCGTGGACCCTCGAGGCCAATAATCATCTTGCATCCACTATTGGAAACCGTATTCGCCAGGGCGCCGAAGGTGGAGTTGACGAGCTTAGGGCGAGCGAGAGCAGCGGCCGTTGCTCCATGTTTGATGCGCGAGGCGAGTTTGCGACCGAGACCCATTGCACGCTCACCCGCGCCTCCACTCTTGCGGGTGCCTTCGCCGCCAGGAGTTGGCAAGGCGGGAAGTGCACCAGAGTCCTTGGTGGGCCACGGGCACAGACCATCGGTCTCTAGGGCTTCTTCTGAGTGTGATTCGAATATCGAAATGTGATTTATGAATGTATCGACCTCATCATAGAGGCGTACCACCGCCGGTTTCAGCCCGCGCTGCATGACCTTGCGAATCGCACGGGTGCCTTCTTGCACGTTGTCGAATTCAAAGCCTCGGAGCACCGTGATCTCGGGTGCAGGGCTTATGCGCAGCCGGGCGGAGGTGATGATGCCAAGACACCCTTCGCTTCCGACTATGAGTTGGGTCCAATCGGGCCCTCTGCGGGCTCTGGCAAACTCGTCGGTTTTAATGACTTCGCCCTTGCCGGTGACAAAGGTGAGCCCGACGACCCGATCTTCGATCTTGCCGTACTTCGTGGAGAGCTGGCCTGCAGCTCGGCACGCGAGCCAACCGCCCACTGTCGAACAGTAGATCGATGATGGGAAGTGCCCGAGGGTGTAGCCCTTTGAGCGCAGTTCGCGCTCGAATCGCTCACCATTGGCTCCTGCCTGTACATCGGTGACGAGCTCCTCGCGGCTGATGGATTGGATCGCATCCATGCGCTTGAGGTCGATGGTGATTCCCCCGCGAAGTGGCACGACTCCTCCGCAAACACCCGATCCGCCACCGTAGGGAATGACAGCGATGCCCTGCTTGTTGGCGTAGCGAATGACCGCCGCGACCTCTCGCTCGCTCTCCGGCCAGACGACTGCGTGTGGAAGGTGCTCTAGCTCGCCTCCTTGCCTGCGGTTGATGAGCAAACGCGGCCACATGTCTCGGGCGTACACTTCGCGGTCGCGTTTGACTATCGAGACACGCTTGCCGCCCACGATCGAGGCGAGCGATCCAAAGAGTTCTTTCGGGGCGAGCTCGGCCATGGGCAAACGGTATTCCGAAGGCCGGACGGGTGCAATTTGTGATGGCGCGAATCGTGGTGCAGTTTCGTGATACACGGGCGGTATGAGTGAGACTGGTCAATCTAAGGTGATTTCTACTGTTGATGCGATCAAGCGGGTTGCCGTCCTTGGCGCGGGTACCATGGGCCACGGTATTGCCCAGGTAGCGGCCATGGCAGGCTTCGAGGTTGTAATGCGAGACCTGGAGGAGGACTTCCTGGCTGCAGCCATGAAGAAGATCGCCGCCAATCTTGAGAAGGGTGTCGCTCGAGGCAAGGTGAGCGCTGAAGACAAGGAAGCAACCTTGGCTCGACTTAGCACCACGACTCAAATCGCGCAGGCTTGCGAAGGCGCGCAACTAGTCATCGAAGCTGTGCCCGAGTCTATTGAGCTCAAGCGCGAAATATTTGCTGCCGTGGTCGAGGCAGCACCAGTAGGGGCAATCTTGGCTACCAACACGAGCTCTCTCTCTATAGCCGATATCGCCAAGAGCATTCCTCTACCCGAGCGGGTTGTCGGTATGCACTTCTTCAATCCAGTTCACATCATGAAGCTTGTGGAGGTGGTGAAGCACGAGGGGACGTCGGATGACGTTGTCCAGTGCGCGAGAGACATTGCCGCCAAGCTCGGCAAGACTGGCATCACCGTGAAGGATACGCCTGGCTTTGCGTCGTCACGCCTAGGACTAGTCATCGGCCTGGAAGCCATGCGCATGTTCGAGCAAGGCGTTGCTTCAGCAGAAGACATCGATACGGCAATGAAGCTCGGCTACGGTCATCCGATGGGCCCCCTTGCGCTAACGGATCTCGTTGGTCTCGACGTGCGTCTCTCGATTGCCAAGTATCTCACCGAGACGGTGAGTAAAGCCTTTTCGCCGCCGCAGGTTCTGCAAGATCTGGTCGCGGATGGCAAGCTCGGAAAGAAGACGGGCGAGGGCTTCTACGTCTGGAAGGACGGAAAGCGGTTTTAGGGAGCCGGCGCTACGCGAGTTGGCGCCGATTTGCTGCGCCCCCAGCGATGCAGGGAGCGGGCGTTTCCAGCGTCGACTGCTACGAGTTCGGGCGCTTTTCTCTCACGGGGCGCGTGATGCTCTTGCAGCCGCGAGAGCTTCGGGAGCACTTTGGCACCGAGAACTTCACAACATCTGACGGTGGCACAGCAATACCGCCCTGCCGTACTTCGAAATGCAAGTGCGGGCCGGTCACTCGGCCACTTGAGCCTACGTGGCCGACGACCTTGCCGGCTTCGACTTGTTCGCCACGGCGTACCTTGAATCGCTGAAGGTGGGCGTACCGTGTTTGTAGCCCGCCCCCATGATCGATGATGACTAGGCGGCCGTACCCGCCCGTGACCTGAGCCTTGACGACAACGCCAGGCCCTGCCGCGTGCACGTGAGTGCCTCGCTGCGCAATGAAGTCGAGCCCTTTGTGGATCTTGGTTCGCCTGCGTCGCTTTCGTTTGCGGCGAAC
The DNA here is from genome assembly GCA_024222395.1 of Myxococcales bacterium. GTDB lineage: Bacteria > Myxococcota_A > Polyangia > Haliangiales > Haliangiaceae > NORP324. The sequence goes on along the minus strand of JAAEPE010000782.1, from coordinate 1,422 downwards.
CGGGTCGGAGCGAAGGCCAAATTCTGAACTCAGCTTGCCTGGCACCGGGACGACCGTGAGTGGTGCGGGCGTGGCTTGCTCGCTCCTGGCTTCCTCCGCGACGGCGACTGCAGTGCCGGCATGGGCGGGCCCGATGCTCACTCCAAGTAGGAGGGCGAATAGCGACGTGATGCAAAACGATCTCATTGGGGCCGTGGCGCGGGATGGTGCGGGAATCCTCTCGCTTGATCAAGCGAAATTCGGTAGTCAGACGAGAGGATTCATGACGCCCAAGACCAAGACAAGCATCGCCCTGCTGCTCCTTTCGGCCCTGGGCCTGGTGCTCGGCGCACTCGTCCTTCCCTGGTGGACGGGGCTCGTGAGTGGTGGCAGTTTCGAAATCGACTTGCGCAACATGACGATGTGCATACATGACGCCTGTGGTGAGCCCAAGGCACTGGCAGCCTCCGATGCGAGTGCAGCCCCGTGGGCGAAGGTTGGAATTGCGACGCTAGCCTCAAGCCTGGTCGCGACACTGCTGGTGCTTGAGCTAGCAGTGCGACTCATGATGGCAACAACGCTGGGTGTCTTGCCCTGGCTCACTGGAGTGCTGGCGTTCTTCGCGGGGTTGTTGGGGGCCATCTTTATCTGGGCACACCCTGACTTCGGCGAGTGGACTCCGAGCTTTGGCATGGCCTGCACGTTGGCGGGATCGATGGGAGCTGCGATTGCTTCCATAGTCTGTGCCACTGGAAGTGCCAGAACTTCCGAGTCATCGTAAGGCTCTGCGTCAATTCTGGCGTCGGACCGTCTTGGCCAAGGAGTACAAAGCGGCGCAAGGTCGCGATTTCTCGACGGCCGATCTATCTGAGAACGTTGGCACTCGGGCTGCAATATGGAAAGCCATGCCATTCAACAGTCCTGTTCTTGACGAGATTATCTACGCCCGCGTCCTCATTACCCTGCAGCGGATGCAGCTGGATGAACAGGACAGCAAACTGCGTGCACACCTGGGAGACTTGGTGGGAATGGACCCGGAGGGCACGAGGCACTGTCAAGAGTCGCTCAAACGAGCATGGATTCGCGCTTCGGAGTCGCTAGGGCACGAAGGAGCTGTCGAGCAAGAACTCAAGCTTGTTGCCTAAGTGGAATTCTCAATCCAGACTCTCGGGTAGTGCGGCAGTGATTGCTGCGAGGAGGTCTGCTGTCGAACGAGCGCCCTCAAACCTCTGGGCGCCCACAAAGAGAGTAGGCAACGCTTGAGTGCCTAGATGTCCTCGGCATAAGTGGTGATCGCCATTTTTCATGCTTTCAGAGGCTTTCCGGTGTAGGTCCAGGAAAGTGGTTTCGCCAGGGTGGCGTTGAAATAGTTTATGAAGCTGTTTAGCTTGCTCTTGAGATCATCAAGTGACGTAAAACTGCCGCGCTTGAGCACACGCCTAG
>JAAEPE010000781.1 GCA_024222395.1 Myxococcales bacterium | reverse complement strand
CTAGGCGTGTGCTCAAGCGCGGCAGTTTTACGTCACTTGATGATCTCAAGAGCAAGCTAAACAGCTTCATAAACTATTTCAACGCCACCCTGGCGAAACCATTTTCCTGGACCTACACCGGAAAGCCTCTGAAAGCATGAAGAATGACGATCACCACTTATGCCGAGGACATCTAGTCTTTTGGATTTCGCGCTTCCAACGCCCTGATGGCGAGGGGAGATAGCAGATAGCGCTGTCCAGGTAGCGCAATGGCGAGGGACTCGAGGTGCAGCCGCACTACGATTCGCTGTACTTTTCGTAGCGGTAGCTCGACTAGGAGATGCAGCTCGGACGCCGAGCGTGCCTCGTAGGCCGACAAGGTGTGCAGCACCCTGCCCTCTAGCGAGGCGGCGGAGGGCAATTGCACTTTGAGACAGAGATCATTGCCTGCCAGGACGTCGGTGACTCCCGAGGAGCTTTCGATAGCGGGCACGCCCTGAGCAATCAGCGCCTCGCAACCAGGGCTTCCCGCTACCACGGCCAACTTGCGACCGAGCCCGAGGGCAAAGCGGGCCGTGTGCAACGAGCCCGAGTTGGTGCAGGCCTCGACGACGACCACGATGTCGGCTAGGGCGGCAATGATCTGATTGCGAGATACAAACCGGCCCCGCAACGGCATGGCCTCCGCTTCATACGGACTCACGATGGCACCACCGCGTGCGAGAATGGCCTCGAAGAGTGCTTGGTTTCGCCGCGGGTAGTAGTTGTCCAAGCCGCAGGCCATCACGGCAAGGGTGTAGCCCCCAGCCGCAAGTGCCCCTTCGTGCGCTGCGGAATCGACACCGAGTGCACCGCCGGAGATGACGTGATGCCCAGCCGCGGCGAGCTGCGATGCCAGTTCTCTCGCTCGGCTCATTCCGAGCTTGGATGCCGCGCGTGCACCGACCACTGCCACTGCCGGTCCGCTCCAAGATAGACGTCCATGGCAGTTCAGGGTCTTGGGCCAGCCGGGAATGTCACGAAGTCTGCTCGGATAGGATGGATGAGTGCGAAGCAGCGTTGTGGTCTGGTGCATCCAAGAAGCTTGCCGCCTTCGCCATCTGCACCGAAGCGCAATGCGCTTCTCGGACAAATTCGGACAACATCACCTAAGACCAAAGGCTCGCTTGAGAAACGGAATTACGCCCTCGATGCCCGCAGCCTTGAGCGCAAGTTGCTCGTCATCACGACGGGTTCGAAAGCGATCCCCTAAAAGCTCCAGCCACTAGGCTCTTCGACAAATGGACCAAGGACTGGACGTTTGACGCGATGCTGTGCAGACTGCGAACTCTTGCGTTTCGGCACGACGCGGACCCAGATGAACTTGAAGCTCGCCGGTGATAAAGGATACCGCGCCAACTGGATCGACGACTACCTACTGGATGAGTTGGGCATCACCCCAGTAATCCCAAGCAAAACCAATGAAGCCCGCGACGTTAGACCGGTAACATTCGCCAAGCGATCCTATCGCAGGCGGAGCATTGTCGAGTGCCTGATAGGTTGGCTCAAAGAGTCGCGACGCATCGCAACCAGATTCGAGAAGACCGCGATCAACTTTAGAGGCATGGTCAAGCTTGCCTTCATTCACCGCTATTTCAGGATCCTAGGCCTATGATAGGGAAACCGGACGGAGCCTAGGCCGACGTTGCGAATGGGGTAGTGCATTATTGTTTCTGTAAATTGGCCTCGGCGTGAGCCGCAGGCCATGGTTCACCCTCTTTTTCACTACAAACGAAAGGATGACAGAAACCATG
>JAAEPE010000780.1 GCA_024222395.1 Myxococcales bacterium | reverse complement strand
TGGCTCGTCAACTACGACGACACCGGCAGTTGCTGCTCAACTGGATCAAGGCCAGAGACAGCGTATCGCTGGGGGCCGTCGAGGGGCAAAACAACCGGTTGAAACTGACCTTCAGAAAAAGCTACGGCTTTAGAACCCTCAAAGCCACCGAATAGCCCTCTATCACACCATGGGCCAGCTACCGGAGAAGCCTATGACCCACAGATTCTGCTGAGGAGCCAAACAATAATGCACTACCGGACGGAGCCTAGCTCTTGCCCAGATCCTAGACTAGGAGACTGTTGTCGTCGATGATGGCCAGCCATCGTCCCGCGACGTCAATGGTAGCCCATTCAGACGGGAAACCAGGCCCAGGAACGAAGATCCGCTTGTGGACCTCTAGTGCGGGTAGATCGACGACAAGTCCTTCGTAGCCAGCCGCCTTAGGATAAAACAGTACCGCGACTTTGCCGCTCGGCCCTCGCACCACGTCGGGAGGATCTTGGTATTTCGTTAGGGATTTCCCAGAAACAAACAGGTCGGAGAAATTGCCGACGGTGATCTATTCATGATCTTGAGTAGGTATGTCCGAACACGACGAACGAAAGAACTTTCTTCAAGAAACTGCTGGAGGCCTCAAAGGCTACGTGAAACGGCTGTTAATGGCGCGTACGGTCAACGAGCTTTTCGAAGGGGTACCCTATCGCGCCGAGCAGGAATTGGGCTGGAATCGTGCGACGCTCAAGAAAGGGCTGCATGAGCTTAGAAGTGGTTTTGAATGCGTTGACGGGCGTCGCGGCATGACGGGACGTAAGCCGGTGGAAGCACATCTTCCCCACTTGCTCGACGACATTCGGGCCCTGCTGGATAGTCAAAGTCAGACAGGCGCTCGTTTTCGCACCGACAGGTTGTATACGCGCATGAGTGTAGCCGAAGTGCGAAAGCAACTTCACGAGAAGAAGGGGGACCGCTTGGAAGAGC
>JAAEPE010000779.1 GCA_024222395.1 Myxococcales bacterium | reverse complement strand
GTCAGCAAGAAGCAACGCTGTGTATCTCTCTCTTCGATGGAAGCCGAGTTCATTGCAGCGGCCGAGCTCGCCAAGGCACTAGTGTATCTCAAGCGAGTCATCACTGGCTTCGGGATTCCTCTCCCAACGACGCAGCCCATCCTAGAAGATAACACCTCGGCGATATACCTGTCCGAGAAGACCTCGTTGAACAACCCCAGGACACGCCACATGAACGTTAGGTGGCACTGGCTACAGGAGCAAGTACACAGCGCCGCAGTGAAACTCCTCTACTGCCCCACTCCGGAGCAAGTGGCTGACGTGCTTACCAAGAACGTCTCACGGCCCATCTTCATGAAGCTCGCACCGCGCCTGCTAGGAGCTGAGCCTCTCTTCACTCAGGCGATCGAGGACGTGCTCGACGAGCTAACAGATGAAGACCTGCAAGTATCCACCAAGCTCAACAAGCCAAGAGCATGCGTCACTCACGCTAGGGGTACTCTGCCTGTAGGTGGCCTCTGGCAAGCTCAAGCACTCGAGAACCATGCCATACTGCTCTCACGTTTCATCAAGGAAGCGCGGCGCAACCCGGATCAAGCCACCTCCCTCTGGCGCAGAGCCGCATGGCATGCTAGCCGTGTGAGCATTACTACCGATAGTTTGTTCAGGCAGGCGCCCACTGTCGTCGAAGATGGTTTCTTCGACAGCGCGTTAGCCTGGAACATCAACACAGGGTTCATGGGAGTTTTTCGGGCAGCACGTCAAGATACTGACAAGATCGCCCTCTGGCAGCAAGAGCCGTGGCAAGTTCCCCGCATACACAGCATGAACTGCAGGCGCATCTTCAATTCCGATGGGAGCTACAAGGACGGAGTGAACATCGCCCCGAGAGCCAACTATCT
>JAAEPE010000778.1 GCA_024222395.1 Myxococcales bacterium | reverse complement strand
TTCGCGCTCCAGGCGCATAGCCTCGTTGAGCAGCGTCTCCATCGCCGATTGCATCCCAAAGAATCCTTCTCGCCCGAGAACTTCTAATACTGCCTGTAATCCGTTACGTTCAAAATCGTGGGTCATGGTTTCTGTCATCCCTTCTTTTGTGGTGAAAAAGAGGATGAACCATGGCCTGCGGCTTACGCCGCGGCCAATTTACAGAAAGAATGATGCACTACCTCTCGAAAGAATGAGACGAGCTTGCAGCCAATAGTCGCCCACAATGAAGAGAGACTAGAGCGCGAGACGAGCAGCCTTGGAGCTTGGCGCCAGTTTGGTGCCAATACCGAGCACGATGCAGAGCAGAGGACCTAGGAGAGCGACGAAATGGAGAAACTGGTAGCCGAAGGGAAAGGCTCCTAGGCAGAGAAAGGTAGAGCCCCCAAACAAGGCGAGTATCCAAGGGCCGAGCGCAGCGAGCAGGAGTCGATAGCTCAGATGCAGGGGTCCCCAGCGCAGGCCGTCCCTCGAATCCCAGCGGGCACTTTTGCGTTGCCCCAATCGCAGAACACCTGCCAGGGCAAGTCCAATCAGTGACCCGAAGGCGGCGTGCAGGAGAGCCGCAAATAGCGTGATGCCCAGCAGACTCGCAATACCCATCCCGGTGGCAAAGCCGCCGAGCATCGTATCGAGAACATCCACCATGCCCATGAAGAACCCCACACACACGCCCAAGACGACGAAGCGTCGTGGTGAAAGATGGGTGGAACTTGGTTGGTTTGCAGACAAGGTTAGGTGGCTTGCTTGTCCCAAATGGGAATTGTGCAGTTCCGGCTCTGTGCGAGCCGGCGGCTCATCATACGCCCGGGCGATGCGACCTCAAGCTCTCAGGTCCAGGGCTCGCTAGATAGCGTGAATCCTTCTTCGGTCGTGGCCTCTTGAGCGACAAAGCTGTGGAGCAACAGGATCAAACACCCCCGTGGTAGTCGTTGCCTATTTGCACTTTGCGGTGAAAGAAGACGAGTTGAATGAGGGAAGTGGACCCATACTGGAACGCGCCGAAGGCGGTAAGCATGAAGGGAGCCTGGAGGAAGCCTGCTACGCCGAAGACGAAGAACATCGTATGCACAAAATCTTTGCGCAGGAAGAAGCGCGCCTTGATGGTGTTTGGGTCTTCGGGAGGCCTTGGAGCTTCGCTAGCGGCGGAACGCGGCTTCACCCCGTACCAGAACTTGAAGTTGGTCGATGAGGCATTCTTTCCGCCGAAACGAAAGAGATAGTAGAACATCGCCAGGGTGTAGAAGAGCTGGGCGCCAGACGCCCCCCAGCCGGCGTACATCCACAGCTCTTGGCCATTCGCGTGGTACAGGCCCATGCCGATAGGAGCGAGCAGGAGCACCTTGATAATCTCATCTAGGTAATGGTCGAGCTTTTCGCCATAGCTTGAGAATTGGAACTTGATTCGTGCCAACTGCCCATCGATTTGGTCGAGCAGGTTGGCGACAAAGAGCAGACTGACTGCCAAGATGACGTGGCTGCGTCGGCCATCCCACAGAAGGGGCAGGGTAGCCAGGCCCAGGAGAAAGCCCAAGATCGTTATTTGGTTTGGGGTAATAGGCGTATGGCACAAGGGACGATTGAGTACCTTGGCGATGGGCTGCAACAAGTAGACGCTGGCCATGCCACTGTGCAGCATCGGTTTGCCGACTGAGCCCAACACTGTGCGGGTCGCGATTTGTCGTTCCTCTGCTGTACTTGCAGCGGCTAGGAACCCGGGCACGCCAGGCGGCAGACTGGTCGGCACCTCAGTGCATCCTTGTGCGAGAAGCGCCTTGACCGTCGCACTCGACAACACCACGGCCTTGCGAAAGATGAGGGTCGGTGTGCTTGGAAGCTCGCTACCGACGTGCACGACGAGGGCTTCGTCGCCCGCTCGCTTGAATAGCGGGTGTTTGGCGAACTCGCTTAGCCCTCGATCGGCCTCCGGGCCAACTACATGTGCTGCGGCTATGCCAGCATGCTGCAGAGCGCATAGAAGCCGCACTACGTTTCGCAATCCACAGACATCGGCGAACCAGGCCTCGCCATCGTCCCTAAGGTCAATGGCGATCGTCGCTGGAACCGGAGCGTCAGTCATGCGGCCCGTGTAGCACATTCCCAATGGTTCAGACACTAGTGTCGGTGAAGCTCGCCCGGCCGATGAAACGATCGAGTTGCGAACCGATGTAGCTCGACCTAGTGACCTCGAGTCCGCAAGCAGAGTGCATTCATTGCCGCGATTTGCCGGTCCCATGCTCGCTAGCAGCCTCCACCACCCGACTTGCTCCGCTGGTGAGGCTGTGCGAACTTGCGCCTCACATGGACCGAGAACGGCTACAGCGGTTGCGAAATATCCAAAGCTGGACTTGGTACGAGACGGTCATCATGCGTCCTCTCGCGATCCTGCTGCTCTATCCGGTAGCCGATTTTAAGTTCCTTTCCCCCAACTTGATGACGAGCATTGGCAACGTGCTCAAGATGGGTGGGGCATGGCTAATCCTCGTAAGTGTGCCTGGAGACGTGCTGTGGGCTTTTGTCTTGTTGCAGCTCGGCGTACTCTTTGACCACTTCGATGGAACTCTCGCTCGCTATCAGCGCAGATGGTCCGCCTTTGGATCGTTCTACGACAAGGTGAGCGACTTCGTAACATGGACCGCAATCGTCTTAGCCATTGCCTGGGTAGAAGGCGAGAGGACCGGGAGTTCTCTGCCGCTATTGCTCGCCGCCGTATCGACCAATGCCCAGGCTGTGATGGGATACACGAAATGGTTGGCGCGAGCCGAAACAGAAAAACTCCGATGGCACCAAGCGAAACACAACCCAACCGAAGCCATTGAGAAGAATACACGCCCCCCTGTCACCGCCTGCCCGCCCGAGCGATCGGTCGGCGAGTGGATGCGCTGGCTTGGCCGCAAGATGCTCAACATCTTCGCCTTCCAGGAAATGGATATGTTTTTGTGGGTTGGCATATTGCTCCTTATGAACGAGTACATGCTCTCTCTCTGGGTGCTACTTGGGATACACGGCCTTGGTGTGGTCGGCATGGTAGGCGCGCGCCTTTGGGAGATGCGCACCCTCGATAGCAAGCTTCGGCCATTTCGATGAGCTTTCGATGTCTGACGCATCGCGAATGCCATCGTCAGCCTGTTTTGAGACGGTCGCAGGAACTACCAGTACCTGGTGCTGCTGCGCGCTTGGTAATCACCGAACCGGTCGTGCTCAGTAGTCATGCCGTGAAGTCGATGATAGACGAAGCATCACCAACTGGCTTGCGTATTCCCGTCCTAGCCGTGCGCCAGGAAAAGCTTGGGTGAGGAGGAAGTCATGTAGTGCCGGGTCGCCCCGGGGCGTTACCTCCCCCGGGGCTCCCACAGATTCCGTACGTGCGGAACTACCGCATACGGCTCCTCGGATCAGGAGTTCGCTAGATGATGAGGACGGAGTGGACCGGAATGGGCCTTGGGAGTGGAAAGCGCAAAAGTAGCGCCCGATACCATTCCCAGGTTCTACAAGCCTTGTGCGAGCGTCTCCGAAGCCACTTGAACCACATATGCATCGTCCGATACAGAAAGCCCGCGAGGGCGGATCCGTTTGCCGGTGATCCCATAGTAGTTGAAGTGGCCGCGTAGCTTCATGCAAAGAACCCGGTGTTGTTCTGA
>JAAEPE010000777.1 GCA_024222395.1 Myxococcales bacterium | reverse complement strand
TTCGCGCACCTGGCAGTCCGGAATCGCCGAGCAGGTATTCCTCGAAATGTTGAAGGAAGCCGGTGTCAAGGTACGATACGAGCAGCTGCTCGATCAGATAAGGAAAGACGGCACACGAATCACGGAGCTTCGCGTGCAGGGCGGTGAGATTCACCGGGCGAAGGTCTTCATTGACGCCACCTACGAGGGCGACTTGATGGCGAAGGCTGGAGTGTCCTACTCCGTTGGGCGTGAGTCTGCCGAGCACTATGGCGAATCGATTGCCGGTGTTCGCTACCTTGACGACAAGGTTGCCATCTCGCCTTTCGATGACGAGGGCAATCTGCTCTTTGGCGTGATGCCAGGTGAGCCGCCGGAAGCCGGCTCTGCCAACGAGGTGCCGATCTGCTACAACGTCCGCCTGAATATTACGACAGATGAGGCCAATAGAGTCCCGATTGAGAAACCGAGCAGCTATGACCCGATGCAACACGAATTGCTGGCACGCGCACTCGAGGCGGGCTTGCTCAAAAATCTTTCGTCCATTATCGGTATCTACTCAATGGGCGAAAGTAGCAAGCGAGAACTGAACAACCGCCAGTTTTCAATCGTGTCCATGAGCATCCCGGGCGCCCAGACGTCCTGGGCCGAGGCCACCTTTGAAGAACGCGAGTCCATTCACCAGAAATACCGGGACTACACCCACGGAATGCTCTGGTTCCTGAAAACGGATCTTAGAGTGCCCAAACACATTCGCGACGAGATGGCACCCTACGGGTTCTGCAAAGACGAGTGGGGCGACAACGACCATTGGCCTTACTACCTCTACATCCGCGCAGCCCGTCGCATGAAGGGAGAGATCATCCTCACCGAGGCGGACGTCATCGACGATGTAGACAAGGAAGATGTCATCCATGTCGGCTCTCACTTCATCGACTGCCACCACGCGGCCCGCTACGTTTCCGACTCGGGCCACATCATCAACGAGGGACGGATCTGGAAAGTGGGGACGCGGTTCGACATTCCCTATCACGCCATTACACCGAAGTCTGGCGAGTGTACCAATTTGTT
>JAAEPE010000776.1 GCA_024222395.1 Myxococcales bacterium | reverse complement strand
GCATCTTCTCATCTGAGGCACTCGCCGTCCTGCATGAAGCCACGGATGGCCAGCTACGGGACATCGACCGCCTCGCAACTGCGTGTTTGCGCAGTGCGAGCAGGCGAAAAATCAAGGTGATCGATCGTGAGCTACTCCAGGTCGCCATCGATGCCGACGTGACTATCGACTGACCGGCTGGGTGATCGCGGTCGCATGGAGCTTGCGATCATCCTGCTTGTTCGAGATCAAAGAGCGTGAGCGCTTCGGGATCAAGTGACGTGGCGGCTAACACTTTGACCGTGGGATGGATCTTGGCGAGTCCACTCAACAGATAGAACGACAGTTGCGACGAGGGTGCGGGCCGCAGCGCAGACGTTCGACGCTCGATAACAGCGAGCGTTTCCAGCCGCTCTAGCTCCTTATATGACCCTCGTGACTGTTTGCTTGTCCAGCGGATGGTTGGACTCTGCCTGCGCTTGGGCAACCTGCCCGGTTGATGCGAAAAACGAGCATGGCACAAGTAGCACAAGACGGCGTTTGCAAATCTGTGAGCGTTCCATGTGTCACTCTACCACCAGGTGTCGACGCTCATGCAAAACGGAACGGAACGGAGGAGGCTAGCTAGGTCAACGTTCTCTGAAGACGAGTCCCTCGTTCTACTTGCCGCCCATGCTGGCGCTGGCGACACGGACCTGCGTAGGGCTTTGGTCCAACGGGGACACGGCTACATTTGTTCGGACACATTCTGGCAAATGGAATCCGCGCCCCTAGCCTCCCCGGAGCAGACTCGGAAAACGCAGGTGGGGAGCAGACTCCCTACCGGTATGTATGGCCGAGGCACGGCCGGGCCTCGGTGTCAGTACAATGGCCGTGAAGGCATCCAAGTAACGCCCCGAAAACCAAGAAGCTTGAGCGTGACTCGATTCTCCGGACGTAAATGTCTTGTTCACCAGGTTAACTTTCCGTATCGTCTTGATCTTGTGTCGTCGCGATTTGGCGGCGTCCTTGCGAGGCATGTAGATATGACTTCAATCCGAACTCTTGCCTTTTGGGGTCCACCTCTTTTCGAGAAGACGAAGCTCGTCACCGGGCAAAGAACACAGCCCAAAGCCTAACCACCCTCCGCCACTTCGCTTTGCACATGGTGAAGCAAGATGAGACGTGAAAGCTCGGAGTTGCGATCTGCAGACAACGCGCTGGATGGGACAAAAACTATCCAATTCAGCTGCTTACAGGGGCTACGGGATAGAACTCGATTGCCCTGTTCGACACAGTGAATCAGTCGAATGTGAAGCCTGTTCATGTTGTATTTGTGGCGGGGAAGTCGGGTAGTGTCGCGGTCATGAAGTTGTCCCCCGATATGTGGATTCCGCCGATTGAACGCAAGCCTGCGGGCGTGCCAAAGATTGTGGCACTCGGGGGGGATGGCATCGGTCCAGAGGTCGTTGAGGTCACCTTACGCTGCATTGACGCCCTGGGCGTTGAACTAGAGGTTGCGCGGCCGATCCATGGCACCGATGCGGTGCGCGAGCTGGACAACCCGCTGCCGGACGAGACCAAGCGCACTATCGATGCGGCGGATGCCGTACTCTTCGGGGCCATCGATACATCGCTCGGCAACGCAAAGGCGGCTCTGCTCTACCTTCGTTTTGACCTGGCGATGTATGCAAACCTTCGCCCGGTGACGTCGGTCGATTGCATCCCATCCGTCATTGGCGGCGACAATACTAATCTAGTCATCGTCCGCGAGCTCACCGAAGGCATGTACCCGGGCCGTGAGGGACAGCTCTCCGATCTCACTGCGAAGTGGCCTGAGTATCGCGACCGGCGCGGCAAAGAGCTTCCAAAAGAAGGAGCCTTTGCGATCCGTGTGATCACTCCTGAGGCCGTGAAGCGCCTTGTGAAGTTTGGTATTCGCTTGGCAAAGCATCGCAAGGACAAGGGCTACAGCCGTGGACATATTAGCATTGTGCACAAGGCCAACGTGTTGCAGACGAGTGATGGACTGTTCGCAGAAATCTGTCGTGAGCACATTGAGGAGAGTGGGCTCAGCTACGACGAGATCTATGTTGACGAAGCGGCCAGGCGTCTCGTTGCCGAGCCACAGGACTACGACGTGATCGTCACGTCGAATCTTTTTGGCGATGTGCTCTCCGACGTGGCTTCTGAGGTCATGGGAGGCATGCCAATGGTGCCTAGTGCGGCGATTGGGGATACTGGCGCGTACTTTGAGGCGTGTCACGGCTCTGCGCCGGACATCGTTGGAACCGGCAAGGCAAATCCTGCCGCTACCATTCTAAGTGGCGCCATGATGCTGAGCTACCTCGGTCAGACCGAAGCGGCTAGTAGGCTCATAGACGCGACTCTAGGAACAATTCGTAGTGGCACAATGACTGGCGACCTTGGTGGCAGCGCAACAACGGATTCGTTTGCCGATGCGGTTTGCGGGTGGCTCAAGTAGCGCAGCCGTCTGTGTCACTTGGCCGGGCCAAGGCTCTCTCCGCGTTCCTGGTCGTGTAGGTGTATGTCATCTGTGATCCTCCTCAGCTGTTGAAGCAGGTACAGCCTGGGGGACGTCTCCCTGGCAATCGAGTTCTATCCCGTAGCCCCTGTAAGCAGCTGAATTAG
>JAAEPE010000775.1 GCA_024222395.1 Myxococcales bacterium | reverse complement strand
GTACTCTACGTGTGCCGTCGAGATCGTGATGCCACGAGCTTTCTCTTCTGGGGCCTTATCGATCGAATCGAAAGCCATGACTTCAGCAAGGCCTTTGGCTGCTTGAGTCTTTGTAATGGCAGCAGTAAGTGTCGTTTTGCCGTGATCCACGTGGCCAATTGTGCCGATGTTCACGTGGGGCTTGTTGCGGTTGAATTTTTCTTTTGCCATGACTCTTAGGTTCCTCTAACTCGTGCGACGACGTCTTCTTTGATGCTCGTAGGCACTTCGTTGTAGTTCTTTAGCTGCATCGAATAGGTCGCTCTGCCTTGGGTCCGGGACCGTAAATCGGTCGAGTATCCGAACATTTTTGACAGGGGGACTAAACAGGCGATGACCTGTACACCATGCCGCGCTTCAATTCCAGCGATCTTTCCCCGTCTAGCATGCAAATCTCCAACTACGTCGCCCACGTGGTCGTCGGGCACCACAACTTCGAGCTCCATGACCGGCTCAAGTAGAGTGGGCTTTGCCGCCAAGGCGGCATCCGAGAAGCACCGTAACGCAGCGATGTTGAACGCCATTTCACTTGAATCAACAGGGTGCAGATTCGCTTCAAGGACTGTAACCTTGAGATCCACCATGGGGAAACTGGCGATCGGGCCTGTTTTTGCGGCCTCGACCACTCCGGACTCGATCGCGCTCAGGAATGCCCTTGGGAAGTCGCTCGGCAAGTCCGATTCAAATCGTAGAGCCTCTGGCCCAGCGGTCGGCTCGACGCGCAAGCGAACCCCTGCGTACTGGCCCATTGAGTGAAAAGCGGCATCGCCGTCGGTGGGCGGGGCAGCTCTCTCCAGAAGGTACTGATTCTCGCCTATCGCTGAGACAGTTTCGCGGTACGCAACCTGAGGGCGCCCTGCCCTAGCCTTGACCCCAAATTCCCGCGCTAGCCTGTCGACAACCACCTCGAGATGCAGCTCGCCCATTCCCCGCAAAACAGTCTGGCCACCTTGGCTATCCACTGTGACACTTGGATCTTCTGCAGCAATCGCAACCAGCGACTCTCTGAGCCGCCCATGATCATGCTCAGTCTCAGGTTCCAAGACCACGCTCGCAACCGGCCGGGGTATGTGCATCTGCTGTAGAGCGATGGGGGCCCCAGGGTCGCACAGCGTGTCTCCTGTCGTGGTCACGCGCAGGCCGACAGCTGCGCCGATGTCTCCTGCAGCGAGCTCCTTCACCTCTTCTCGGTAGCTCGCGTGCATTCGAACCAAACGGCCGAGCTTCTCTCGCTTGTCCTGGGAGGCATTGAGGAGCTGCTCCGTGCTTCGTAGGACACCGGAGTAGACCCGTAGATACGTGACCTGCCCAACCTTCGGATCGGTCATCACCTTGAAGGCCAGCGCCGTAAGAGGCTCTTGCTCCGACGGCATGCGGGCTAGCTTGCCCCCGGTCTTGGGATCGAGCCCCCCTACTGCCCCCACGTCGATAGGCGACGGAAGATAGCTGATGACAGCATCGAGGAGATTCTGGATTCCGCGGTTCTTGAGTGCGGCACCCATCAGCACGGGCACGGCGCGCATGCCCAGCGTCGCGCGGCGAAGAGCGGCGACAATGTCAGCAGGAGAAATCTCGACCTCGGCCAGGTACTTCTCCATGATCACGTCGTCGACCTCAGCCAACGCCTCAAGCATGATGCCCCTGGCCAGAAGTCCCTCTTCGCGCAGCTCCTCTGGGACCTCAATGTCCCGGTAGCTCTGCCCCAGACTGCTCTCCTCCCAGACTCTGGAGCGAAAATGGACGAGATCCACGATGCCGTTGAAGCCGTCCTCAAGCGTATGCGGCAGCTGGAGGACGATTGGGTTGGCATTCAGTCGACGGCGCAGATCTTCCGCAACGTGAGCAGGGTCGGCGCCGATCCTGTCGCACTTATTGATAAAGGCGATGCGCGGCACGTCGTAGCGGTCGGCTTGGCGCCAGACCGTCTCGCTCTGAGGCTCGACTCCACTCACTGCACAGAAGACTGCGATGGCCCCATCGAGCACGCGCAAGGACCGCTCAACCTCGATCGTGAAGTCAATGTGGCCGGGAGTATCGATGAGATTGCAATGATGCAACTTCCCATCGTCGAGCGCCCACTGAAATGACGTGGACGCGGCAGTAATCGAGATACCTCGCTCCTGCTCCTGCTCCATCCAGTCCATGACGGAGGCACCATGGTGCACCTCTCCCATGCGGCTGGACACGCCCGAGTAGTAGAGGATCCGCTCGGTAGTCGTGGTCTTGCCAGCGTCAATGTGAGCCATGATCCCAAGATTTCGGATCTGCTCAATCGCCTGCGTGTGCATCCCGAATCGCGGAACGTGAGGCGTCTAACAGGGGAAGCGACCAGTGCGGACGCAAGAACAGCGGAACGGAGCGAGCCCAATAGGGGCTAGTTCGTTCTGCTCGTTCTTGGTCTCGGGGGTTCGGTTGGCAAAGCTTCGTGAAAGCCTTGCCTGTTCCGCCTGTCGAGCCCGATGTTGCGTCCGCGCCTCCTGCCCTGTGAATGATTGAAAAGGCCTGAAGACTTCGCATGGCGCCTAGGCCAGAAAGGCCGGGAACAAGTCCCGGCCTCCATTGAGCGTTGCGATCTGTGACGCCTAGGCGCCGGTGCTAGTCAGCACTACCAGCGGTAGTGTGAATAGGCTTTGTTTGCGTCTGCCATCTTGTGCACGTCTTCGCGCTTCTTGACAGCACCACCGCGATTTTGTGCGGCATCGAGAATCTCGTTCGCCAGGCGGTCGACCATAGTCTTTTCGCCGCGCTTGCGAGCGAAGCTGACAAGCCAACGCATCCCGAGAGCTTGAGAGCGCTCGTGACGAACATCGACGGGCACCTGGTAGGTGGAGCCACCGACTCGACGACTCTTGACCTCGACTCGAGGCTTCACGTTGGTGAGAGCTCGCTCCCACACTTGCAATGGATCGTCCTTGGCTCGCTCGGCGACGAGGTCGAGGGCACCGTATACGATTCGCTCAGCGGTCGACTTCTTCCCGTCGCTCATGATGACATTCATGAATTTGGTAAGCCGACGACGTGCCTCTACAGGTGCGTCTGTGAACTTGGGATCAGGAAGCGGCTTGCGTTTGGGTACTTCACCTTTACGGGGCATATCTCAGTCCTACTTAGGTCGCTTGGTTCCGTACTTGGAACGGCTTTTCTTGCGGTTGGCGACGCCAGTCGTATCGAGAGTTCCTCGAACGACGTGGTAGCGAACACCTGGAAGGTCCTTAACACGGCCGCCTCGGATGAGAACGACAGAGTGCTCCTGAAGGTTATGTCCTTCGCCAGGAATGTAAGATGTTACCTCCATGCCGTTGGTCAAGCGAACTCGGGCAACCTTGCGGAGCGCCGAGTTAGGCTTCTTAGGAGTTGAGGTGTACACGCGGACACACACGCCACGCTTTTGTGGGCACGCCTTAAGAGCAGGCGTTGTGGTCTTCTTCGTGATCTTCTTGCGTCCGTTACGGACCAACTGGTTAATCGTCGGCATAGATATCTCAGATCAAGTGAGTCTAGTGAGAGGCGGCATTCTATGGATGAGCCGCTGAGAGTCAAGGGGATTCGGCGAGAGACTACGATCCATCGCAGTCACTAGTGAGTCCATCGGTCATTTTGTGGCGTCTGCCCTTCATATCCATGAGATAGCAGAAAGTGATAGAGGACCTCTTTAGCGTGCGAAGTCTCTACTACGCACTCAAATAGTGATTCTCCAGATTCGTCGGCCACGCATTGCACATACGCGATCTCAGATGCCAGCACGATAACTTCTCCGACGAGATCTTTCGCTCGGAGCAGCTGCACGACCTGGGTATCCTCATCTTCGGTGACGACGTCCCAATGGTAGTCGTCGTGATCCATAAGCACCGAATAGGGGGTTCCCACTCGAACGATGCAATTTCGATGCGCTCTAAGCCACTCCCAGAACTTGTCAAAGGGTAGTGTTGAGATGTCGGATTCTGGAGCCTGAGCAGGCATTGGAGGCGCAGCTTCGCAGAATCCTTGCAAGCAAGCAAGCACCCCTGCACTCGCTTTCGGGAAACTGTCGCGGTCGCCTATTCACTCTCTGACACGGCCAGTCAGAACAAAAAGCACCGCTCCCACGACATCGAGGGGACGGCGCTTTCTATCCTGGGCATCGCGCATGCCCAGGGCTGTGCCTACAGCTCTAGCCAACAGCTGGAGGCTGTACGGCCTCCTGCTGCATGGCGATTGGTGGCACCACCACGTCGGTAGCTTCAGGCTCTGGCGCTGCTTCCGACTCCGGAGCATCTACAACCATGCTGAGACGCTTGTATGCACCCAGCCCTGTTCCCGCGGGAATCAGGCGGCCCATGATGACGTTCTCTTTGAGGCCACGGAGATAGTCGATTCGACCTCGAATCGATGCTTCGGTGAGAACCTTGGTGGTCTCTTGGAAGGACGATGCGGAGATGAACGACTCGGTGGAGAGAGATGCCTTCGTGATACCAAGGAGCAATGGCTCCCCCTTCGCAGGTTGACCACCACCTATCATGACACGCTCATTCTCTTCTTCGAAGATGTGGCGTTCCACATGCTCGTCGACGAGGAAGTTCGTATCACCAACATCCTTCACTGCGATGCGCCTTAGCATGCAGCGAACGATGACCTCGATGTGCTTATCGTTGATACGCACACCTTGGAGTCGGTAGACCTCTTGGATTTCGTCCACCAGGTACTCCGCGAGTGCCTGCTCACCCATGACTCGCAAAATGTCGTGCGGGTTGGATGAACCGTCGACCAAAGCCTCACCGGCGCGGACTTTGTCGCCCTCGCGGATTGCGAGGTGCTTGTTTTTGGTAACCAAGTACTCACGCGGTTCACCAACATCAGGATTGACAATGATCTTGCGCTTGCCCTTTGTGTCTTTGCCGAAGCTAACCAGACCGTCAATCTCAGAAATGATGGCTTGGTCTTTTGGCTTCCTTGCCTCGAAGAGTTCGGCAACTCGTGGAAGACCACCAGTAATATCTTTGGTCTTCGTCGACTCGCGGGTGATCTTAGCAATCACATCGCCAGCTTCAATGCGGTCTCCCTCGATAGCGTAGATGTTTGACTGAGTTGGCAAGAAGTACGTCGCCGTCATGTTCTTGTCGAGCTGAATCACCACGCCGTTGTCGTCTTTGATGACGATACGCGGACGAGCCTCTGGATCCTTCGACTCCATGATGACCTTGCGAGAGAGGCCAGTGACCTCATCGAGCTGCTCCGTCATCGTGACGGCTTCGATGATGTCGGCAAATCCGACAACGCCAGAAACCTCCGTGACGATTGGCATCGAGAACGGATCCCATTCAGACAGAAGCTGCCCAGCGGTAATCGCTTGTTCCTCTTTAACCAAGAGTTGTGCGCCATACTGCAAGCCATAGCGCTCGCGTTCACGGCCCATGCTGTCCTTGATTATTAGTTCACCCTGACGATTCATGACAACCCAGTAGTCCTTCTTGGGAACAAGTTGGACGCCCTCAAGATGAACCGTACCGTTGGTACGAGCCTCAAGAGAGGATTGCTCGTGTGCCAGAGCAGCCGCACCACCAATGTGGAACGTACGCATGGTGAGCTGGGTACCAGGCTCGCCAATGGACTGAGCACCGATGACGCCTACGGCCTCGCCGATGGCAACCATCTTGCCTCGAGACAGATCGCGGCCATAACAGAGGCTGCAGATTCCACGACGGACTTGGCAGGTGAGCACAGAGCGAATCTTCACTCGGTCGATGCCGGACTGCTCAATGGCGTTCGCGCCTTCCTCGGTGATTTCCTCGTCGACCTTCGCCAGCACGGTGCCGTTGTAGGGATCGACGATATCCTCGAGTGGGCAGCGACCAAGAATCCGGTCACTGAGGCGTTCAATGATCTCGCCGCCCTCGATGAGAGCCATCATCTCAACCCCCTCAAGGGTGCCGCAGTCGTACTCCGCAATGATGGAGTCCTGAGCGACATCGACAAGACGGCGAGTTAGGTAACCGGAGTTGGCTGTCTTGAGAGCGGTATCAGCCAGACCTTTACGAGCACCGTGCGTGGACGTGAAGTACTGAAGAACCGAAAGACCCTCGCGGAAGTTCGTGGTGATTGGCGTCTCAATAATCTCCCCCGATGGCTTGGCCATAAGACCACGCATTCCAGCGAGCTGACGCATCTGCTGGGCAGAACCACGAGCACCAGAATCAGCCATAATGAAGATGGAGTTGAACGAAGCATCAGTGAACTTCTCACCTGTCTTCGGGTTCTCGTACTCTTGAGTCGAGATACCTTGCATCATCTCCTTAGCGATAGCTTCAGCAACCTGAGCCCAAATGTCGACGATCTTATTGTATCGCTCGCCATCGGTGATGAGACCTTCCGTGTACTGCTCCTCGATCTCGGCGACTTCTTTTTGAGCCCCCTCGATGAGCGTGTACTTGGCTGCTGGAATCGTCATATCGCTTATGCAAATTGAGATACCAGCACGGGTCGACAGCTTGAAGCCCATCGTCCGAAGTGAGTCGGCGAGAAGGACTGTCGCCTTCTGACCGCAGGCTCGGTAGACCTTGTCGATGAGCTCAGCAAGTTGTTTCTTGCCCATGACAGAGTTAACCATCTCGAAGGGAACTTCTGGTGGGCACTGCTCGTAGAGCAGGACGCGACCAACCGTTGTCATTACAGGCTTGGTGCCCGCTTTGACCCGGCACATGACCTTTGCCTGTACGTCGACCATGCCCTGGTCAAAGGCCATAAGAACTTCACCTACGCTGGCAAAGACACCAGTTAAGCCGATCTCGCCAGGTCTCTCGGAGGACTCGTATGTACCTTTGACGAACGGACGCTCGCGGGTAAGGTGATAGAGACCAAGAACGATATCCTGAGAGGGAACGATGATCGGTTTGCCGTTGGCAGGCGAGAGGATGTTGTTCGTACTCATCATGAGGACGCGCGCTTCCATCTGTGCCTCGAGGGACAGAGGAACGTGCACAGCCATCTGATCGCCATCGAAGTCGGCGTTGAATGCGGCGCAGACTAGAGGGTGAAGCTGAATAGCCTTGCTCTCGACAAGGACAGGCTCGAAAGCCTGGATGCCAAGACGGTGCAACGTAGGAGCACGGTTTAGAAGAATCGGATGCTCTTTGATGACCTCTTCAAGGATGTCCCAAACTTCTGGGCGTTCCTTCTCAACAAGCTTCTTCGCACTCTTGATCGTAGTGACCAGTCCGCGCTCTTCGAGCTTGTTGTAGATGAAGGGTGTGAAGAGCTCGAGAGCCATCTTCTTTGGAAGACCACATTGGTGCAGGCGAAGCTCAGGACCAACGACGATAACCGAACGACCTGAGTAGTCGACGCGCTTTCCTAGAAGGTTCTGGCGGAACCGGCCTTGCTTGCCTTTGAGCATGTCGCTCAGAGACTTCAGAGGACGCTTGTTCGGACCGGTGATGGTCTTGCCGCGACGACCGTTGTCGAAGAGAGCATCGACCGACTCTTGAAGCATGCGCTTCTCGTTTCGGATGATGATCTCAGGAGCGTTGAGCTCGAGAAGTCGCTTGAGACGGTTGTTCCTGTTGATGACACGACGGTAGAGATCGTTGAGATCCGACGTTGCGAAACGACCACCATCGAGCGGGACAAGAGGACGAAGGTCGGGCGGGATAACCGGCACGACTTCGAGCATCATCCACTCTGGCTTGTTGCCAGACTCGCGGAAAGCCTCGAGCACCTTGAGACGCTTGGAGAGCTTCCTACGTTTGGCCTCAGAGGTAACCTCTTTGAGCTCGAGGCGAAGTTGCTCGGATGTGGTGTGCACATCAAGCTCTTTGAGTAGCTGGAGGATTGCTCCAGCGCCCATGCCCGCCTCGAATGCATCGTAGCCAAGCTCGTCGATTGCTTTGTTGTAGCGCTCTTCCGAGAGGCGCTCGCCAGCTTCGAGACCGGAGTCGCGAGCATCAAGGACGATGTAGGCCTCGCAATATAGAACCTTCTCTAGCTCCTTTAGAGGAATGTCGAGCAGGTTGCCGATGCGGCTGGGCAGCGACTTGAGGAACCAGATGTGAGCGACCGGCGTTGCAAGGGTGATGTGCCCCATGCGCTCGCGACGGACCTTGCTCTGAATGACTTCGACGCCGCACTTCTCGCAGACGACACCGCGGTGCTTCATGCGCTTGTACTTGCCGCAATTGCACTCGTAGTCCTTGACAGGCCCGAAGATCTTGGCACAAAAGAGGCCGTCCTTCTCAGGCTTGAATGTTCGGTAGTTGATGGTCTCAGGCTTTTTGACCTCGCCCTGAGACCAATCACGGATCTTCTCTGGGCTCGAAAGCATGATTCGGATCGCGCTGAAAGAGCGTGGATCCTTGGGACGCTCGAAGAAGTTGAAAATGTCCTTCATAACTGGGTCCTTATCGCTGTGGCAGTGCCACGTAAAGTTCTCTGCAATATTGTGCGTTGAGTAGTCGGTTAAAAGTAGGCGAATTCAAGTGTTGGCTAGTTCGAGAGAGGGGACGATGGGGAGAAGACCGATGGGTCTCTCCCCTGCCTGCTTAGCTTGAACCGCCTACTTTCTCAGCAACTTCTTTGGCCAGGGCGGCGAGGCCGGCTGGAACAGAAGGAGTTGCCTCGGTCTTGATAGTGACGGTGCGTGGGTCTTCGATGAGTTCCACGTTGAGGCAAAGAGACTGAAGCTCCTTGAGGAGAACGTTGAACGACTCGGGAAGACCTGCCTCGAGGACGTGCTCGCCTTTGACGATGCTCTCGTACATGCGAGTACGACCAACAACATCATCGGACTTGACCGTGAGGAATTCCTGCAGCGCGTATGCGGCGCCGTAGGCCTCCATAGCCCAAACTTCCATCTCGCCCAGACGCTGACCACCAAACTGGGCCTTGCCGCCAAGAGGCTGCTGGGTAACCAGAGAGTATGGTCCGATGCTTCGGGCGTGGATCTTGTCGTCGACCAAGTGGTGCAGCTTCAAGAAGTACATAACGCCAACGGTGACAGGCTTATCGAAAGACTCGCCAGTCGTGCCGTCCCACAGCTGCATCTGTCCCGATGCAGGAAGACCTGCCATGCTGAGTGCTTCAAGAATCTCGTCCTCAGTCGCGCCGTCAAAGACTGGCGTCGACATATGCACACCGCGACGCAGCTTGTTGGCGTAGACGCCAATGTCTGTGTCGCTGAGACCATCAATGTACGCAGTCTGATCGCCGGCCGAGAAGATCTTCTTGAGCTGGGTGCGAAGAACCTCTGCTGACCACTCGGTCTTGAGGTACTTGTCAATCTGCGCGCCAATGCGGCGAGCCGCCCATCCCAGGTGAACCTCGAGAATCTGTCCCACGTTCATTCGAGAAGGAACGCCGAGCGGATTCAAGACGATGTCGACTGGGGTGCCATCTTCAAGGTACGGCATATCCTCTTCGGGAAGAACCCGAGAGACAACGCCCTTGTTTCCGTGACGACCG
The DNA here is from genome assembly GCA_024222395.1 of Myxococcales bacterium. Taxonomy (GTDB): domain Bacteria; phylum Myxococcota_A; class Polyangia; order Haliangiales; family Haliangiaceae; genus NORP324. Next base: position 7,406 of record JAAEPE010000775.1, on the reverse strand, counting down.
GCCATCTTGTCGCCAACTTTGAGCTTGCGCTTGATAGCGACGTAGACCTTGACGAGTTTGATGACACCAGGAGGCAATTCGTCGCCCTTGGTAAGCTTCTCGATCTTATCGCCGTACTGGCTTTCGATCTCGTAGACATCATCTTCGCGCTTGAGAGCTAGCTTCTCAAGTTGTGCCTCGATCTTGCCGTCGCCCTCAAGAGAGAACTCATGCCAGTACTTCATGGGGACGCCGTCGAGACACTCTTTGTCGAGCTTCTGGCCGCGTCCCACTAGCATCTGTCCTTTGTCGTCGACCAGGTTGGCAGCCACAACTTTGTTGTGCACCAACTTACGCATTCGACTGAAATAGGAATCAGAAATAATCTTAATTTCTGTTCGCTGATTCAGAAGCAATCGCTCCTTCTCAGCCTCTTCGATGGCTAGTGCGCGCTCATCCTTATCCGTGCCCTTGCGAGCAAATACGCGGGCATTGATGACGACACCTGTGACACCAGGAGAGACTCTCAGAGAGCTATCGCGGACATCGCCCGCCTTCTCACCGAAGATGGCCCGAAGTAGTTTCTCTTCAGGAGAGAGTTGAGTTTCCCCCTTCGGAGTAATCTTGCCTACGAGAATGGCGCCAGCTTTGACCTCGGCACCAACGCGAATGATTCCAGACTCGTCAAGCTCGGACAGTGCGTCCTCACCAACATTCGGGATATCCCGGGTGATTTCTTCTTTCCCAAGCTTGGTGTCACGAGCGACGCACTCAAACTCCTCGATGTGAACCGAGGTGTAAGAATCGTTCTTAACCATTCGCTCCGAGATGAGAATCGAATCCTCGAAGTTGTAGCCGTTCCAAGGCATGAAGGCGACGACAGCGTTTTGGCCAAGAGCCAACTCGCCGGTCTCGGTGGCAGGGCCATCCGCGATTACGTCGCCAGCCTTCACTGTGTCCCCTTTGCCCACGATGGGTTTTTGGTTCATACAGGTGTTCTGGTTAGAACGCTGGAACTTGGTCAGATTGTAGATATCGGGTTTGACGCCACCTGGGTCATCGGTAGATGCTTCGAAGGCACGAACCACGATGCGAGTTGCATCGACAGATTCGACAACACCATCGCGCTTGGCAACTGCGGTTACACCCGAGTCACGAGCAACAATGCCCTCCATGCCGGTACCGACAAGAGGAGCCGCTGTACGAACTAGCGGGACCGCCTGTCGCTGCATGTTTGCACCCATGAGGGCGCGGTTTGCATCATCGTGTTCAAGGAAGGGAACCAGACCTGCAGCGACCGAAACCAACTGCTTAGGCGAAACGTCCATCAAGGTGACTTCTTCGGGACGAGCCATGAGCACGTCTCCAGCCTTACGAGAAGACACGAGTTCTTCCGCGAAGCCGCCATCATCGCCGATGACCGCGTTGGCCTGAGCGATGATTTGGCCTTCTTCTTGAAGAGCCGAGTAGAACTTCACATCAGATGAAATCTGATTGTCTACGACGCTTCGGTATGGAGTCTCGATGAACCCGTACTGGTTCACACGAGCGAACGTTGAGAGTGATGCGATGAGACCAATGTTCGGCCCCTCTGGAGTCTCAATCGGGCAGATACGACCGTAGTGGGTCGGGTGCACGTCGCGAACCTCAAAGCCAGCTCGTTCACGCGTAAGACCACCAGGCCCAAGTGCCGAGAGGCGACGCTTGTGCGTGACCTCGGAAAGTGGGTTGGTTTGATCCATGAACTGCGAGAGCTGCGAAGATCCGAAGTATTCCTTCACAACAGCCGAGACAGGCTTGGCATTGATGAGGTCGTGCGGCATGAGTGTCTCAATCTCTTGAGACATGCTCATGCGCTCCTTGATGGCTCGCTCCATACGAACCAGACCGATGCGGTACTGGTTCTCCATGAGCTCGCCAACAGCGCGAACACGACGGTTTCCAAGGTGATCGATATCGTCAATGAGACCGCGACCGTTGCGAAGCTCGATGAGATAGCGAACCGTCTCGAGGATATCGTTCGGAGAAAGAACCGGACGCTCCAGAGATTCTTCGACCTTGAACTTGTAGTTCAGCTTGAGGCGACCGACCTTTGAAAGATCGTAGCGCTCAGGGTTGAAGAAGAGGTTATTGAAGAGGTTTTGAGCAGCCTCAACCGTGGGCGGATCGCCTGGGCGCAGACGGCGGTAGATCTCTTTGATTGCCTCGTCTGGACCCTGCAGTTTGTCTGCACTGAGGGTATTCCGTAGGAAGCCACCAACGTTGAGTCCATCGATGAAGAGGATCTCGACCGTGGCAACCCCGTGGTCGCGAAGCTCGGCGATATTGCCCTCGGTGAGTTCTTCGTTGCACTGAAGAATGACCTCGCCAGTAGACTCGTCAATGACGTCACGAGCGCTAACCTTGCCGATGATCTCGTCAAGTTTGGCGTCAAGCCTGTCAATGTTCGAGCCCTGAAGCTTGCGGATGGCGCTCTTGGTGAACTTTCGGTTCTTGCGAACCAGAACCTCGTTCGACTCTGGATGGCGGATGTCGCGAGTTGCGCGCTGTCCCAAGAGAAGTTCGTAGTCGATAGACTTGGTGAACTTGCCATCGGTGCCGATGAAGACTGTCTCTGTATTGTAGTAGTAGTTTAGAAGCTCTTCGGTAGTGTAACCGAGCGCCCTCAGGATGACCGAAGCGTAGAGCTTACGGCGCCTATCAATTCGCACGTAGAGCAGATCTTTGTGGTCGAACTCGAAGTCCAACCAGGATCCACGGTACGGGATGACGCGAGCGTTGTAGAGCAGCTTTCCAGAGGAATGGCTCTTGCCCTTATCGTGGTCGAAGAAGACACCGGGCGAGCGGTGCAGCTGCGAGACGATTACGCGCTCGGTGCCGTTCACGATGAACGTACCGCTGCTGGTCATGAGCGGAATCTCGCCGAAGTAGACTTCTTGTTCCTTGACGTCGCGAATCGACTGTAGACCAGTCTCCTCATTGACATCCCAGACCACGAGACGAATGACGACCTTCACGGGTGCGGCGAAGGTCATGCCGCGGGCACGACACTCGTCTACGTCGTACTTCGGACGTTCGAGGTTGTACGAGACAAACTCCAGAGACGAAGTCTCGGAGAAATCCTTGATAGGGAAGACGCTCTTGAAGACGCCTTGAAGACCAGTATCTCCACGATCTTCGTGAGGAATCTTGTCTTGCAGAAACGTGTCGTAAGACCGTTTCTGGATATCGATCAAGTTCGGGATATCGATTGTTTTTGCGAGCTTTGCGAAGCTCTTTCTGACCCGAAAGTTGTTCTGGATTACCGACGCCATGAAGTCCTCTTGAACGATTAAGAAATATTCTGTCGCGAGCTAGTTAAGTTCTAGGCACTGCGACTGGGGGATCTCGACCTGAGCACCAAGCCGAAAAATACGGCACCGGACCATCCAATAAGGATGGCCCGTTACCCTCAGCTCAAAAAGCGAAAGCCTCTTGAGCAGCTATGCGAAACGATTCGCATCAACGATTAGACAGCCGAATCGAATTATTTGAGTTCGACCTCAGCGCCAGCTTCTTTAAGCTTGGCGGCGATTTCATCAGCTTCGTCCTTTGAGATGCCTTCTTTGATGGCCTTAGGAGCGGACTCCACAAGCTCTTTAGCGTCCTTGAGTCCGAGACCAGTGATCTCGCGGGCGGCCTTGATGACCTGGATTTTCTTAGCGCCAATGTCCTTGAGGATGACATCAAACTCAGTTTGAGCTGTAGCTGGAGCTGCATCAGCTGCAGGTCCTGCAGCACCGGCTACGGCGACAGGTGCAGCTTTGACGCCCCATTTATCTTCGAGGTCAGTGGTGAGCTCAACGAGTTGCATGACGGTCATGCCGCTGAGAAATTCGATTACGTCTTCTTTATTAAGATCTGCCATTTTCTTTATCCTTTAGCCACACTTGCGTGCTTCGGCGGCTGTCTAGCCATTTTGCGAACGCTCGCGCGCCGCCAGTAAATACATGAAGTTTTGAGGTGCGGCTATTGTCTGACGGACAAATTGCTGCGGTCCTGCGAGGAAAGTCATCAGGAGGCTTGCTTGACAAGCAGGCTTGTCCGGCATCTTCGAGAGCCGGTCTACACCAGCAACGTCAAGGCTCTCACCTTCGAAGTAACCGCCCTTTATGACGAATTTCTTATTTTCTTTTGCGTACTTAACTGCCACTTTGGCAGCATCCGCTGGGGATTCCGTGGACCAAATGACCGCGGTTGGGCCGGCTAGGTGCTCAGACATGACTTCCATGTCCGTGTCCTTGATCGCCAGCTTCACCAGGGTGTTTTTGAGAACCTTGTAACCGCAACCGGCTTTGCGAAACTCTTCGCGCAGCTCAGTCACACTTCCAACATCCATTCCGCGGAAATCAGCGAGCACGATGCTCATGACGCCTTCGAAAGACTCTTTGATCTGTCCGATGACGGCTTGTTTTCCTGTTCTATCCATCTGCTCTCCCTATTTCGCAATTGAAAACGAGGACGGATCAACTTTGATCCCGGGCCCGTAGGTTGAAGAGATGGTGATCGACTTGACGTAGGCGCCCTTGGCCGTGGATGGCTTCAGCTTCAAGAGAGTGTCCATGAGGGACGAGAGATTCTCTCCAAGCTTCCCGGCCTCAAACGAAGCCTTGCCAATCGGCGAGTGCACAATGCCAGCCTTTTCGACGCGGAACTCGACACGACCAGCCTTAAGCTCGCCGACGGCCTTTTTGACATCCATTGTCACGGTGCCAACCTTGGGGTTGGGCATCAGACCCCTGGGTCCGAGGACGCGACCAATCTTACCGACCTGCCCCATCATGTCTGGTGTAGCGACGACAGCGTCGAAGCCAAACCAGTTCTCGTCTTTGATCTTGTTAACGTATTCTTCGCCACCAGCGAAATCTGCACCAGCATCCAAGGCTTCTTTCGCCTTGTCGGGCTTGGCAATGCAAAGAACAATCTTTGTCTTGCCTGTCCCGTGCGGTAACACGACAGCGCCGCGAACCATTTGGTCCGCATGTTTGGGATTGACTCCCAGGCGTACGGCAACATCGATGGTTTCATCGCTCTTCCCCGAAATCTTCATTTCGGAAAGCAAAGCGACAGCCTCATTGAGAGGGTATCGACGTTTCCGGTCGACCTTTTCTGCGGCAGCTCTATATTTTTTTCCAGCCATTCGGCCTCCTCGCAGTCCCTGGTTTGCGCCTTCGACCTAGGCTCCCAGGATTGGGTTAATGCTCTATTGGTTAGTTACTCGGAAGTAAAGTCTCGAAGCGACTTCGCCTAGTCGGCGATTTCGAGGCCCATAGAGCGGGCAGTACCGGCGATGGACCGGATCGCGGCCTCAACGTCGGAAGTGTTTAGGTCAGGCATCTTGGTCTCTGCAATCTCTTTGAGTTGCGCGCGAGTCACCTTGCCGACTTTGGTCTTGTTGGGTTCGCCCGAACCGGACTTAAGTCCAGCAGACTTCAGCAGCATGACTGCGGCGGGCGGAGTCTTGGTGATGAAGGAGAAGCTGCGATCCACATATGCCGTGATAACCACGGGAACGATGGTGTCACCGAGGGCCTGAGTCTTCGAATTGAACTCCTTGCAGAACTGCATGATGTTCAGACCGTGCTGACCAAGAGCTGGCCCCACTGGTGGAGACGGGTTCGCCTTGCCGGCTGGAACTTGAAGCTTAATAAGGGCTGCTACTTTTTTCATCGCGAATACCTAGAATTGACATGGAGTGGGAGAGACTGAGCCAGAGAGAGCGAGCTACTGAGGCTATGCCTGCTCTTGGTGCTTCTCGATTTGCTTGAAATCGAGTTCGACAGGAGTCGCGCGACCGAACATCGAGACGACAACTTTGACCTTTTGCTTCTCATCGTTCACGTCCTCGATGTTTCCGGAGAAAGTCGTGAACGGTCCGTCGATGACCTGTACGGTTTCACCTACTGTGTAGCTAACCTTGGTCTTTGGCTTTTCCTTGCCCGAGTCAACCGCACTTTGTACGCCCTTGATGTCCCTCTCAGGAACCGGGCTTGGGTGCTGCCCACCGAGAAAGCCTGTGATCTTCGGCGTAGCCTTCACTAGGTGAAAGCTGCGATCGTTAATCTCCATCTGTACGAACATGTAGCCCGGGTAGAATTTCCGGGTTGAGGTGCGCCGTTGCCCCTTGACCATTTCCATCACGTTTTCCGTGGGAATCAGGATTTCACCGAAGAACGCCTCAAGACCGCCATTGACGATGCGTTCCTCAAGGCCGAGCTTTGCTCGGTTTTCGTGGCCCGAATAGGTGTTGACCACGTACCATTTCAGTTTTGATGTCTCGCTCATTGAATTGCCTGAAGACGCTGCGCCTAACCGCCGTAAATTAGCTGGGTGAGCCTGCCCCACACCTGGTCGAAAAACCAAAGGATGAAGGCTGAAAGTAGCGTCATGAAGACCACCACGATGGTGGAGACCTTGACTTCTTGTGCGGTTGGCCAGGTGACTTTCTTAAGCTCTGTGGCTACCTCGTTGACCAAGTCATATGATTCTTGTTTTCGGTAGAGGTAGATGCCCCCCAGGAGGGTCACCACCGTTGCGAAGAGGATGACCATGAACTCGTCAGGAGTTCGGGTGAAGTAGCCCCAAATCCAATCTCCGGTCCACTTGAGCAAGACAAAGCCGAGCAATCCACCGACGAGGTAGATGAGGTGTACTGGCTTGTTGGGTGCGTGTTCTTGCGCCAAGTTCGTGCTCCAGAAAGTTCTAGGTGAAGACGGAAGTCTGACTGAAACCGAGTTCGGATGGGATCAATCAGATGAGGGGAATGGTGAAATCGAGAAAGAAGAAGAAGGGGCGAGAATGTGTATTGAAAGACCTTGCTTGGGCCGCTGGTTGCGGACTGCCGCTCGGATGGCGTCGTTAAATCTAGGATGGCAGGGGAGGAGGGACTCGAACCCACGACCGTTCGCTTTGGAGACGAATGCTCTACCAATTGAGCTACTCCCCTATGATTCTTAGTAGTTTCGGCCTATCAAATTCGGTCCTTGGGCGAATGGAAGCGGACGTGTACCTCACTTCGCACATGATCGCAAGTGGCCAATTTCGAAAAGCAAACGCCCGCGTGAGTTGTGGGAGATCCCAGAATCACGCGGGCGTTTTCTGTAGCGTTTATGGTGTGTTAGCGCCAGATGGGCATCCGGTGCGGAGCATCAGGCCCAAGCGCGAGGGGCACGTAAGGTTGCGCTTGCAGAGCAAGCGCTAGGAATCTTGCTGCCAATCCAATTGGCAGTAGATTCCCAGAGTCTTGTTACTCAGTAATCGATGTAACAACGCCGGCGCCGACCGTGCGGCCACCCTCGCGGATTGCGAAGCGGAGCCCCTCTTCGCAAGCGATAGGAGCGATGAGCTCTACATCCATGTTCACGTTGTCGCCAGGCATGACCATTTCC
>JAAEPE010000774.1 GCA_024222395.1 Myxococcales bacterium | reverse complement strand
TGTATTCGCGACAGTAATTGTTGCGAAGTCTTATGAGCATTCGCCCATCTATTCAAAGTGTCTCGCTGTCGAGACGAAAGCTCTATCACAAGCGCATGTCGGGCCATTCTCAATCCTTTTCGTTGACCAGCAACCACCCCTATGATCTCATCTTACAGAGTTGGCAACTTTTCCTGTCAGCACTTCCGCCAGGGACATCTAGTCTCTTCCTGCATCGACACGGTTCATTTTGATTCGTGCTTTTCTGCGTGGACGGCATCAATTCAGCAGCCTCCAAAAACCAAGGAAGACTCTTCGCGGAAGCCAGTGGTCGCTATCGATGGCAAGACGGTTCGCAACAGTGGAAGTCCCGGTTCTCGCCCACTTCATTTGGTGAGTGCATGGGCATCCGAGACAGGTTTGACGCTAGGACAACGGGCGACCGAGGAAAAGTCAGATGAGATCACAGCGATTCCCAAACTAATAGAAACCTTGGATTTGAGGGGTTCTGTTGTGGCTATCGATGCCATGGGCTATCAGAAAAGGATTGGGTGTAGCTCTGACTATGACACTCTCAGCCTCGCAGGCACCTACGAGGATCCGAATCCTGGTGTGCAACGGTGAGATTGGCCCAATTTCTAGCGGCGTTGCCTCGACGTGCTTCGTTCTGCGCACCAGGGCCTTCTAGGCCCATGGAATGACTACGAAGCCGCTGTCACAGTCAGATCTACACCCTAACCTTTGACGCTTTGGCGTCAACCAGCCTGAAGCTCTCACCGAAGGTGATCGATTCAGGCTAGGCAGGTCTATCGAGGCCAAGTTGCCGTTGGAATCGGAACCGGGAGTCCGGGCTCTGCCGGCCCTAACCGTGGCCACCGTAGGTTCCTTCGTCGGCGCAGCCGGCGCAGGCACCTCGTGGGGCTCTGGCGAGCCTTCGACCCGAATACGCTCATACCCGCTTTCGCTGGTGTCGAGGCAAGCTCGCACCGCGTCGTGCATGGCTTGCGCACCTTGATACCGGGCCTTGGGACTCTTCTCCAGGGCTCGAAGGATGACCTCTTCAATCGCCAGTGCGAGGTCGGGGTGCAACTCCGTTGGCTTTGGTGGAGGCTGCTCGATTCTGCTGACTGAGCAGCTTGTACAGGGACGTGGCTCCGAAGGGCCGCTTTCCCACGAAGCACTCGAATGGAATAATTCCTAGCGCGTAGATGTCTGCCCGAGCGTCTACCGGGTCGCCTACGGCCTGCTCCGGTGACATGTATAGTGGGGGCCCGAGGATAGAACCCGTCGTGGTTGGCCCGGAGTCGCCCAAGAATTCGGGGACTAGTTTTGCAACGCCAAAGTCAAGCAGCGTCGCGTGGCCCTCGGGGCTAACGAAGATGTTGTCTGGCTCATGGTCTCGGTGGACGCCTTCGTGGTCATGGGCTACAGCCAGGCCGCTAAGCACGTCGAGAACGAGAAGCAGTATTCCCGAGTCGGTCAGTTCTCCGGTGCCAATCAGCTGAGAGAGAGGGCGCCCAGAGAGGTGCTCCATCACGAGCTAGGGACGGCCGGTTGGCAGCCGGCCGACGTCGAGTACATTGAGGATATTCTCGTGAGCAATGAGATTGGTTGCTCTTGCCCTCGGCAAAGAACCTATCGACGAGACCTGAGCGTGCATCCCAATCCCTCGCGAAGATCTTGACCGCCACGCGGCTGCCAATGTTTGGATGCACCGCGAGTTAGACACGGCCCATGCCGCCTGCTTCCAGGAGTCTCGCGATGCGATACGGCCCCACAGCCATGCCGAGCAGCTCGTCGCCTTCGCTGGCTACGCGGTCACACGGATGAGCGTCGCAGGTGCCAGGCGCCGTCGCGCTGTCTCCGCTTTCCGGGCACACATGCATGTCGGCGACATTGTACCGGTGTTTTGGGGCAGGCGGGGTTGAGCGTCCCCGTGAGACTGTCGGGCGCAGGGCCGAAAACTGGCCCGGGGGAGCGCGAAGGGTGACAATGCGCTATGGCCCGGGCCCCCGATTTTGATCGCTCCGTCGATCTCTTTCTCCAACACCTCAAGGTGGAGCGCGGGCTCGCTGCCAACACGATTGACGCCTACAGCCGGGACCTTGCCCGCCTCGGCCGATTCTTGCCGGAGAGGTCTCTTGATCGAATAAGCCTCGTGACGTGCGAGATGCTGACAGACTATCTCTTGCAACTCGCCAAAGAAGGCTTGGCAGCTCGTAGTCGAGCGCGGGCGATGGTGGCAATCCGCGGGCTATTTCGGTTCCTTGTCTCCGACAGGTATCTCGAACTCGACCCGAGTGAGACCTTGGATAGCCCGAGGATTGGCCGTGCTCTCCCTGTGGTCCTGGGTGCAGACGAGATAGACCGCCTCCTATCAGCGCCAGACCTTTCAATACCGCGCGGATTGCGAGACTCGGCGATGCTCACGGTGCTCTACGCCACCGGCGTTCGTGTGAGTGAGCTTTGCGGCATGCAGCATCGCGAGGTGAACCTCGAGCGCGGATACGTGCGAGTCACGGGCAAGGGCAACAAGCAGCGCTTGGTGCCATTTGGGGAGTTGGCTGCCACGCGCATACAACGCTATATCGACGAAGCACGACCTGTATTTTCCAAGGGCCGGGACGACCTGGCAGCGCTCTTCCTTGGCAATCGGCAGAAGCCGCTCACTAGGCAAGGGTTTTGGAAGCTACTTTGCCACTACGCCAGAGTAGCGGGCATCACCCGTGCGATTTCGCCTCACAAGCTCCGCCACTCTTTCGCAACCCACTTGCTTGAGCGGGGCGCCGACCTCCGGGCAGTGCAGGCCATGCTTGGCCACGCTGACATCACGACGACTCAGATCTACACCCAGGTGAGCCGGGCTCGCATGCTCGAAGTCTATCGCCAGCATCATCCCAGAGCGTAATCTCGATCCCGAAGCTCATTTGAGGTGCTTTACTGTCCCTGAGTGCGCTTCAACGCGCTACAACCCGATCCCGGGATCGCCGAGTGTCAGAAGCGCGAGGTAGAGTCGCCGGGCCCGAATGGGGCGCTCATAATGGACTTCACGTCAGACGAAATCAGATTGATATTTCAAGGGGTTATCTTCCTTGTTCTGTCGATCTGCGTACACGAGTACGGCCACGCGATAGTGGCTGACAAGCTCGGAGACCGGCTTCCGCGGAGTCAGGGCCGGACAACGCTAAATCCTCTGGCTCATGCAGATCCCATCGGCACCTTGGCGTTTCCGCTTGTGAGTCTTGTCGTGACCCACGGTGCAAGCATTGGCTTTGGCTGGGGCAAGCCAGTGATGGTCAATCCGACGGCGTTCACTCGCAAGTTGCAAATGCGGACGGCTCACATGCTGGTTGCCGCAGCTGGGCCCGCGATGAACATCCTGCTCGGCATGATTGTGACGACTGCCCACCTCATCGCAACCAAGTACCAGCTCATCTCTGCACCAGAGGCACACGAAGCCTTCGTTGCTGCTGGCATGCTCAACTTTGGTCTCGCTGTCTTCAATTGCATCCCAGCGCCCCCCCTCGATGGTGGCGCAATTCTCGAGGGGCTCTTGCCGCACAAATACGTTGCGAAGTACCAGCAGATTTCCATCTACGGTCCATTTGTTCTCATGGCCGTCATCATGATCGAGCCGCTTCGCAGTGCGCTGGGCTTCCTTGCGTACTCAGTCTATTACTACTGGTCGAGCCTGATTGGTCTCGCCGAGTTTCTGCGTCTGCCGAGCCCCTAGGCTGGGTTCCTGAAGTTCCGATGATCCAATCCAGTGGATATAACGTCGAACTCGACGTATTCGAGGGCCCACTCGACCTGCTCTTGCACCTCGTCAAGAAGCACGAACTCGATATCATTGATATCCCGATCTCCTTCGTCACAGAGAAATACCTAGAATACCTCGACCTGATGAAGTCGATGGATCTTGACGTTGCTGGCGAGTATCTGCTCATGGCAGCAACGCTCGCGTACATCAAGAGCCGCGAGCTTCTGCCGCCCACCGAGGCGCAGATCGAAGCCGATGAGGCAGAGGCCGAGGAGGGCGAAGAGGCCGATCCTAGGCAAGAGTTGATTCGCCGTCTTCTCGAGTACCAGAAGTACAAGGAGGCCGGGGAGATGCTCGGCGCACGGCCCGTCGTCGGGCGCAACATCTGGACGCGGGGCGCACCGCAGGATGAAGTGCTCGCAGATGCCGTAGACACAGAGTCCATGGCTCCGCTGGCTCCGTTCCCGGTGACCAAGCTGCTGGATGCCCTCGATCGCCTGCTCAGCAAGGCGAAGATCTCGGTGAGCCACAACGTCGCTGTCGATAGGCTCTCGGTGAGCCAATGCATCAATGTACTCAGCGATAGGCTCGAGACAGAGGGGCGAATCAGCCTATCCTCGTGTTTTACGTTCTTGCACACCCCTATGAGTGAGAGCGAGGCCAGGCACGAGGTCGTCGTTACCTTCCTATCCATACTTGAGATGGGCAAAGTGGGGCTCATCCGTGTTACCCAGGTCGAAAGCACCGGGAACGACGATGAAGAGATTCACATCGAGAGTGCGGTGGAGGCTCTGAAAGAGAAGCTCCTCGACAAATTGCCAAGCGAAGATGACTACCGGTAGAGGATTTACGCAGTGAGCCAGACCCGAAGAAAGCGCAAGGAGCGCGGAGCTGCCGACGCAATTGCAGCCGTGCAGAACGCCCTCAACCTACCCGAAGTCGTGGAGGCGCTCGCTGGCGAGGCCCTCGCTGCAGAACGCGAGCATCAGCGTGCTGCTGCCGAGCGTGCCGAGCAGGAGGCTTTGATCGCAGCTACCCAAGAGACTGAGTCTCGGCCGGATACTGTGTTCCAGCTCAAGCGGGTAGTCGAGAGCCTGCTTTTCGCATCGGACCGCCCCCTAACCGTTCCCAATATCCGCCAATTTGTCGGTAGTGAGATTGCTCGCAAGGACATCCAAGATGGCTTGGATGCTCTCGTCGAGGAATATTCCGAGCGGGGCATTGTCTTGCACGACGTCGCTGGCGGGTACCAGTTTCGCACGCATCCCTCATCGAGTGAGTGGATTCAGAAACTCATCGCCGGACGTCCAGTCCGACTCTCGCGAGCACAGCTTGATACCCTGGCAATCATCGCCTACCGCCAGCCGATTACTCGGCCAGAAATCGACGATATCCGCGGCGTCGACTCGGGCAGTACTCTCAAGGTTCTACTCGATCGAAGCATGGTGCGTATCCTCGGCAAGAAGGAAGAAGTTGGTCGGCCACTTCTCTACGGAACCAGCAAAGAGTTCTTGGAGTTCTTCAACCTCGCCGAGCTTCGCGACTTGCCAACCCTGCGCGAGTTCCACGAACTGAACGACGAGGGCATGGCCGAGGTAGACAAGCTCGGAGCAGATATTCGCGGTGTCGATGTTGGCGCTGTGGCTGCCCAGGTCGCCGCCGAGAAGGAAGCGGCGGCTATTGTTGCGAAGGAGCGCGAGGAGGCGGAGATTGAGGAACGGCGTCTTGCAAAAGAGGCCGCAAAGGAAGCCGCGATCGCTGCAAAGGCTGAGGCCGCTGCCGAGGCCAAATTCGATCGAGATGCCCCACTTGTGATGCCAACGTCGAGGAGTGCGGAAGAAGCCGCTGCCGAGGCTGTCACTGCCGCATCCGAGGCCCCTGGGCTGGTCGCTGAAGAATCCGAGCTAGCAGCGGAAGAAACGGAACTCGCAGAAGCTACCGAGCCCGAGCTGGCGGACGAGGAACCTGAGCTAGCAGGGGAAGAAACGGAACTCGCAGAAACTACCGAGCCCGAGCTGGCGGAAGAATCTGAGCTAGCGGCGGAAGGAGCAGAACTCGCAGCGGACGAGGAGCCTAAGCCGGTCGCTGAAGAATCGGAGTTCGTGGCGGAAGAATCTGAGCTAGCGGCAGCTACCGAGCCTGAGCTGGCGGAAGAAGCGGAACTCGCCGCATCCGAGGAGCCAGAGTTAGCGGAGGAACCCGAGCTAGCCGAGGAAGAGCTTGCGACACCAAACGACGAAGTACAGGCCGCACTTGCGTCCTCAGAGCCTCGTGAGGAGTCTAGAGAACTCAACCCATCGCCGAGTGAAGATGACACGGATAGCGCGGACGAGGCCTTGATGTCCGCCACTTCTGAGCTGGAATCGGACGCTGGTGAGGAAGCTACCGAAGAGCCCGAACTCACATCCACCGAGGAGCCCGAGCTTCCGGAGGAGGCCGACGACGGAGCAACTGGCGACGAGGAAGATGACGGGGACGACTCAATGACAGCTGATAATAACGAAGAAATGCAAAGCCCCGGCGACGAGACTCAAATTAATCAGAAAGCTGCCAATCCTGATGCCGAGATGGAGGAGGATGCTGCGGTAACGCTCACTGAGAGCCAGACATTCCGCGACGAGGCACTTGCCTCAGTCGATCAAACCATCCCGGACCAGATGTCGCCCACAGCTTCGGAGCTGAGTGCTGCGGAACAGAGCACCGCGAAGCCCGACTTCCCCGATCAAGTACGGACTCTTGTCGATGTTGAGAGTGCCATCCCCGAGGTCACCCTGGTCGTCCGAGAAGCTGCGCCGGCGGAAGAGAGCGAGGACTCCTTCCCAGCCAAAACCACCGACGCAGGCGGCTTCGAGAGCGAAAACACCTCGATTGGCGATGAGCCGTCGGTTCTGAACGACGAAGACACCCCCAACTCCTAGAACCATGGCCCAAGTACGACTGCAGAGATACCTTGCTCAGAGCGGCGTTGCGTCCAGACGCAAATCCGAAACCCTCATAGAAGAAGGGCGAGTGAAGGTAAATGGTAAGAAGGTCACGGTGCTCGGCACCAAGATCGATCCGTATTCAGATCGGGTGATGGTCAACGGTGAGGCAGTTCACCCCGAGGATTTGTTCTACGCAATCTTCAACAAACCGAAGGGGTGCATTACGGCCGTCTCTGACCCAGAGGGGCGGCGTACGGTCATGGAGTTCATGCCCGGCATGCCGAGTTCCGTTGTGCCTGTCGGACGACTCGACTTCTACAGCGAGGGCGTCTTGCTCATGACCAACGACGGCGTGCTCGCTGCCGCCCTAACGTCGTCGCGTCGCAAGGTCGAAAAGGTCTATCACATCAAGATCAAGGGCAGCATCGACGATCGCGAACTTCAAAAGCTGCGCGACGGTGTGAAGATTGACTACCGTACGACGACAAAGCCTGCGGAAGTGCAGAGGCTGAAGGCGAAGAGCCGGCACGACTGGCTCGAAGTCGTATTGAGCGAGGGGAAGAATCGCCAGCTACACCGGATGCTGGAGGCTGTTGGCCATGAGATCACCAAGCTTCAGCGTGTCCAATTCGCCGGAATGGCGTTCCATGGTCTGAGAGTCGGAGATGCCCGAGAGCTCACACAGAACGAACTCAAAGAGCTCTACGACGCCGCGAACATGAAGGCTCCGAAGGGGCAGACGAGCCGCGGCAAGTGGGTCGTGAAGCGGGAAACCACCGAGAAGGCGCGTCGAAGTGCAGACCGCGGACGCGAGCGCATCACTCCCAATCTCACCCCTGGCGGGAGCAAGAAGGCAAAGACCAAGCTGCTCACGCGCTATCGTGAACAGGAAGAGGATGGTACGGCGCCTGAGTTGCCGGTGCCCCGAGCCTTGGCTGAAGACGAGAAGACTGCTAGTCCAAGGCGGCCCAGCAAGGCGAGGCTTGTGACGGGCGCCAAGCCAAAGCCCAAACGAGGATCTCAGCGGGCGGCGGCCAAGCCCAAACGACCCAGCAGGGCCTCCGCGACTCGCGGGGCAGCCAAGCCCGCCACTGCCCGCAGCGCATCCAAGCCAAAGACGCGCGGGGCCGCAAAGCCTGGCGGGCGCAAGAATGCGACCTCGAAGCCGCGGCCTGGCAAGAGCTCATCCGCACGACCGACGTCGAGCCGCGGCAAGACGAGCAGAGCCAAGCCAAAGACGCGCCGCTAAATCGAATAAGAGAGAAGTTGACTCGCAGGGCAATCGAGTTCTATCCCGTAGCCCCTGTAAGCAGCTGAATTAGATAGTCTTTGTCCCATCCAGCGCGTTGTCTGCATATCGCAACTCCGAGCTTTCGCGTCTTGTCTTGCTTCACCACGTTCAAAGCGAAGTGGCGGAGGGGGTGACGAGCTTCGTCTTCTCGAAATGCCATGTCGAGCACCCAGTGCAACTCGTTTTCGATGCCCCAGTGTCTTCGAATGATACGTGCTGCTTCTTTGGCACTCACCGTATGCAGGGCAGGGATTCCATTGGCGACATCCTTTGTGCGGCGACTGGCTTTGCCATCGATGGCGATGTGCGAATTCTTCTTGCCGAATTTG
>JAAEPE010000773.1 GCA_024222395.1 Myxococcales bacterium | reverse complement strand
GCAGGTATCGCCAAAATGGATGGCCAATCGGCTCAGGCTCCATCGAAAGCGCTCATCGATATGTGCTGCAGGCTAGAATGAAGCGCGCAGGACAACACTGGAGCCACAAGGTTGCCGCCGCCATGGCAAAAATGCGTGCCCATTATGTCACCGCCGGACCTGCACGATTTCACCAGGCTATCGAAGATGCAAAATCCAACACAAAAATCACTGCCTAGACGGAATCCCTACAATTGATCTCGCACCCAGTCGCCCCCCTATGTCCCTGATCCGCGGTCTAGCTTCCGAAGGAGGCGGAGGACGGAGCGTTTGCGAAGCACAACGCTCTAGGACGTCAGCATTTCCCACTGTGCGAGGGTGGCAGCCAGGGCGATTTCAGAGCGAAGAATGGCCTTGGAAATAGAAATACTCTGAAACCCTCGCTCAGCGAAGTTCTCTAGCTCTTTGTCGATCCACCCTCCTTCGGGGCCGATGGCAATCGTTGCGCAATCGCTACTGGGTGCAATATCGCGAAGCCATAGCGAGCTCCCGGGGTGTGCCACCAACTTCTGGGAGCTCGTCGCATCGCTATCCAGAGTTTCGAGAAAGGGTACAAAGAGCCTGTGCGTGACAATCTCAGGAAGCCACACGTGCCGCCCCTGCTCGCATCCGAGCAAGAGTTCTTGCACCAGGGCCTCGTGCTCGACAGCCGGAGAGTCCCAGTAGCTCTTCTGTACCCGCCACGCATTTACCAGGTCAATGCGCCCTATCTGAAAGCTCGCCGCCGTCTGCAGTAACCGCTTGAGAGCCTTGGGCCTGGGCAGAGCAATCACCAAGCGAAGCCTCGGGCACGGTCCGGCCGAGGTGAGGGCTAGATTGCCGAGAACGAGCGACTCGGTGTCGCTGTGAAGAACCTCTGCTGTCCCAATCGACTCGCAAACGACTCCCATGCGAATGCGCTCGCCAGGGCTCACTCGCAGTACAGCGCGCACGTGTCCAGCTCTCCTTCCGCGCAAGACAACTTCGCCTGCGTCCACCTCGGAAGGCATCACCAAGAGGAGATTCAACGAAGCCCCTATGCCTGGAGAGAGGCGACGGTCTCTTTCAAACCATCGGGCAATTTGGTCTCGGCCTCGAAGCCAAAACGCTCGCGAGCACGGCTAACGTCAGCCACCGACTTCAAAATCTCTCCGTCTCTCGGCTCCGCGTGAGAAATACTCGACTTACCTCCGCAGAACTCGTTGATTAGGGCGGCCAACTCGTTGACGCTTGTCTCGGCCCCCGTGCCTACATTCGCAGCGTTGCCGTCCCCGCCCTCGGCAAATAGAGCGAGGAGAATGGCCCGGGACACATCCCCGACGTAGACAAAGTCACGGGTCTGCTCGCCATCGCCAAAGATCCGCAACTCCTTACCGGCTGCTGCTCTGTCACTGAAGATCGAAATGACACCAGTGTACGGGCTGCTAGGGTCTTGCCTTGGGCCATAGACATTAAAGAAGCGCAGAGGCTGAGTGTCCATTCCAAAGACACTAGTGTGATAGCGAAGCCAGTATTCCGAGCCAAGCTTGTCGATGCCATAGGGCGAGAGCGGTGTGCACGTGGCGTCCTCCGACACGGGAAAGGTGTCGACGTCTCCGTAGACCGCAGCCGAGGAGGCAAAGACAACTCTGCACACGGCTTTTCGGCGCGCGTACTCGAGAACCTGCACTGTGCCCGTGTAGTTGTTGCGCACATCGTTGAGAGGATTCTCGATCGAGTGCACAACACTAGTTTGTGCAGCCAAGTGAACGATGCGCTCGACCTTGCCCCAGCGCTCTTCGAGGTCTGCGAGAGCCGCGAAGATTCCGTCACCGATATCAACCGTGAGGATTTCGAGTGACTCCTTGCCCGCCCACTGCGAGAGGTTTTCTCGCTTCCCGGTTGAGAAGTTGTCGAGTACTGCAACGTTGCAACCTCGCTCGATAAGGCGATCGACGGTGTGGGATCCGATGAAGCCCGCTCCACCGGTAACCACGACAAAGGGTGTTGCACTCATGGTGTGCATCTTACACGAGGCACCAACCCGCATCCTTCAAACGCCGCTGGGTCTTTGAGGAGAATCCCACTCCTCAAAGAGACGCCGGCCTCCGCTAATCCTCTACTGCGGCCATCCCGGATTTGGGTGCCTCGCCATAGGAGCGAATCTTGTACTGAATCTTGCGAACACTCATACCCAACGTCGCCGCCGCTTGGCTCGTAGAACCGCCCGTCGACTCTAGGGTCTTGAGGATTGCGTAGCGCTCGATTTCGTCGATCGTCGTACCGGGAATCGCGGGGACCCCCGATTTGAGGTGCGGCACTACCGAACTAGGCAGGTTATTGGCTGTCAGTTCTGGCCCTCGGCACATAACGACCGCTCTCTCGATTGCGTTCTCCAGCTCGCGAACGTTGCCTGGCCAATCGTAGCCTCGAAGCTTCTCAGCACATTCGGCGGTCATGCGAACTATGTCTTTCTCGTTGGCCTTGCTGTAGCTCTCAAGGAAGTGCTCTGCCAAAGGCAAGACATCATCCCGTCGCTCGCGCAGCGGAGGTAGCTTCATATTGATGACGTTGAGCCGGTAGTAGAGATCCTCTCGGAACTTCCCGAACTCGACTTCGGTCTTCAGGTCTCGATTTGTCGCAGCCACAACCCGCACATCTACGCGAATCGTCTCGTTGCCACCGACTCTCTCGAACTCGTGCTCTTGGAGGAAACGTAGAAGTTTGACCTGGACCGACGGTGAAATCTCCCCGATCTCGTCGAGAAACAGGGTTCCACCGTCGGCGATGTGAAATCGGCCATCCTTGCGAGCGACAGCTCCGGTGAATGCGCCCCGCTCGTGACCGAAGAGTTCGCTCTCTAGAAGCGACTCTGCAAGAGCCGCGCAGTGCAGCTTGATGAATGGTTTGTGCCGCCTAGGGCTGCGCTGATGAATCGCCTCGGCCACAAGTTCTTTGCCAGTACCACTCTCGCCTTCTAAGAGCACCGATGCCCGAGATCCTGCCACTTGCTCGACGACCTGAAAAACCTGGTTCATCTCGGCGCTGTTGCCAATGATGTTCTTTCTGTCCAGGCGATTGTCGATGCGCTGGCGCAGCTCAGCAGTTTCGCGGCGAAGGAACTCCCTCTCCAGGGTACGACTGAGAACAATGAGGAGTTCATCGAAATTGATAGGCTTGACGAGGTAGTCCGACGCGCCCTTGCGCATGGCCGAGACTGCGGACTCCACCGCGCCAAATGCGGTCATCACAACGACAGAGACGGGAGTCGTACTCGAGTGGATCTTCTCCATGAGCTCAATGCCGTCCATCCCTGGCATTTTGAGATCAGTGAGAACTACATGGGGAGCGAACGCCTCCATCTTGCCAAGGGCCTTGAAGGCGTCGGCGGCCGTATCGACCTTGTATCCTTCTTCCTTGAGTAGATCTGCGAGAGCGAGACGGGCGTTAGCCTCGTCGTCTACGACCAATATTCGACCGGTGTGTTTCTGGGATGGCATAATGACTCCGGCTTGGCGACTAGCGACTACCGTGCCAGACTTATGGGGGGGCTGTGGGCGAGTGTCTGCAATATTGCACACGACACTTACACTGAGGTGCATCATCTGCGCGATTTGCACCGATGGAATCTGCCAGAGCAAGGCCTAACTCCTGCATGCTGGACGCTGCCGGCGCCACCATGCACTACTTTCATCAACTCAAGAGCTATCTTAAATTCGACAAGGCGGACGAGAACGCCCTGAAGCAGCTACGTCCCCTGGCCCAGCCGTACTACGCGACCATCGCGGAAGACTTCTACGACAGGCTCCGCAAGCAACCTGATGCACTGACGATATTTCGCAGTGACGCGCAAGTGCTTAGGCTCCAGAAGACCCTGGCAAATTGGATGGACCGGCTGCTCTCCGGTCCCTGGGGCGATGAGTACTTCGAGCTGCGCTCTCGCATTGGGGAGGTTCACGTCCAAATAAGCCTTCCTCAGCAGCACATGTTCTCTGCAATGGCCCTGATTCAAGAACACCTGCTCGGCATTGCATGGGAAGGGCTCGACGGCCCAGACGCCCAGGCCGCGGCCGCAGCCGTCCAGAAAATCACCAACATCGATCTGGCGATCATGCTGCAGTCCTATCGCGACTACTTCGTGGGGAAGGTGCAGCACTACGAACGCAGCGAAAAAGAAATTCTCGAGAGCAAGCTTGAGATGACGCAGGCCCTCTACCACTCAATCTTCGAGAGTTCCGGTGTCTCGATAATGGTTCTCGATAGCAAGCGCCGCATCACGCTATTCAATTCCATGGCGGAGACTACCAGCGGCTATTCACGCCGGGAGATCACCGGTAAATCTCTTAGCGACATCCTCCTGCACCCCGCAGACCGTGATGCCATGCAGACTCTATTGGATAGAGTCGAACTCGGGCAGCCTTGCCCTCCCAAAGAGCTTCGCGTGATTACTGCGGACCAGAGCGATAAGTGGCTGCGCTGGAATATCAGTCGCATCGCTGACACTGGTGAAATCTGTGCTCTCGCCCTCGACGTCACCAGGGAGAAGCGCCTTGCCGAGCACGGCCGCCGCGTGAAGACGCTAGCGGCATTGGGCACCCTCGCAGCGGGGCTCGCTCACGAAATCCGTAATCCTCTCAACGCTGCGCAATTGCAGCTCATGTTGGTGGAGCGTGCCATCAAGAAAGCTGAGGGCAGCGTAGACGCCCGAGCCTTGCGGTCGTCTGAACTTGTGAAGGCAGAACTCACAAGGCTTGCCGGGCTCGTAGAGGACTTCCTTGCCTTCGCCCGTCCAACGCAGCTACGCGTTGCCAACACCGACGTGAGCACGCTATGTCAAAGCGTAGCTCTTCTCCTCGAGCAGGAGGCACTCGGCGCCTCGTGCTCACTCACCACGGAAATCAGCAGTGGTTTGGTTGCCAGGGTGGATGGCGAGCGCCTCAAGCAAGTGCTCATCAACTTGCTCCGCAATGCCATCGAAGCGACGTCGGATGAGGGCAAAGTGCTTCTGCGCTCTCAACGCATTGGCCAGCACCTCAGCATCGAGGTAATCGACAACGGCCCAGGCATCCCCAAGGGCATCGACATTTTCGAACCCTTCGCGACAAGCAAAGACGCTGGAACCGGCCTCGGCCTTCCCATCGTCGATCGAATCATCGCGGACCACGGTGGCTCAATAGAAGTGGCTCGTAGAGACAATACGACGATCTTCACAGTGGACCTACCCGTCGATGGTCCGGAAGACCATGGCTAGAGAGAAGTCCTGGTCTCGCCAGCTCTAGTCTCGCCAGCTCTCTTCGCTCGAAACGCTCTTGCTTGAGAGCATCGAGTGAGCAACACGCAGATAGTCGGTCTCTGTCACTACGCCGAGTAGCTGCCCTTCTTCGCCGACGACCGGCAGAGAGCCAATACGCTTCTCAAGAATGATCTCCAAGGCGCTCGCTGCATCTTCGTCCTCGGAAACTGTCTCGACGTCGCGACTCATGATGTCTCGCAGGTAGACATTCGTGGCTTCACTCGTTCCCAGGCTTAGTAGAACATCTCTGTCGGAGACGATGCCCACGAGGTGACCGCGATCGTCGACAACGGGAAGATGACGAATCATGGCCAGCTTCATGTCGTAGAGCGTGGAATCCACTTTGTCCTCAGGCCGAGCAGTAACAAGAGCGGTGGTCATTAGATCTGATATCAGCATCGCTTGGCAGAGACTATCAAGAGCCATGCCACTACCACGGCTCTTCATTACATGGCTTTGAAGCGAGGCGTCTTTGAACAATGCGCACAACGTGCAGTCTCTCCCATCGCTGATGCCGAATATGCCTGCACCCTATTGCGTGGAACGCTCCGGGCTCTCGCAAACCTGCACACTCGCTACCACCAGCACGCGGCACAGGGCGTGCAATTGTTCGCCCATCATGAACACCGCTGCTGCCAACCAAGACCGAATCCTCGTTGTCGAGGATGACGAGTCGGCTCGGCAAGCGATGTCAATGCTCTTGGAATTTGAGGGTTTCGAGGTTCGGAGCGCTGTGGGCGGCATCGCTGCCCTAGAAATCGTCCAGACCTGGATTCCAGACCTGGTAGTTAGCGACATACAGATGCCAGGGGGGGACGGGTTCGAGCTCGTCGCTGCCTTGCTAAAAGTCGATGGATGCCGAGATGCCCCCATTCTCTTGGTCTCAGCCCGAGACGGAATCGATCGGCGAATAAACGGGCTGGACTTGGGTGCCGACGACTTCATGAGCAAGCCTGTCCAGCCAGAGGAGTTGCTCGCCCGCATCCGAGCTCACTTACGTAGCAGTCACCGACGCAAGGACCTCGAGCACACCTGCACAATCGACGAGCAAACCAAGCTTCTGAATCGACGAGGCATCAACGAAGCTCTCGACGAAGAGGTTGAGAGAGCCAAGCTCGGAAATCTGCTCTCGGTGCTGGTGCTCGACCTCGACAATTTCAAGGTCATCAATGACACTCACGGCCACCTCGTGGGGGATCAGGTGCTACGAGCCGTCGCTCAGGGGATCAAAAGCATCCGGCGGTCCGTCGACCGGGCAGGCCGCTGGGGGGGGGATGAATTCGTGATCGTGCTCTCGAATTGTTGTGCCCTGCAAACCCCGGGCACAATCAGCCGCTTCCGGGACTCGATCGAGCGTGACTTCGTCACAGACACCGGCATTTCGATCCCGATCGCCTGCTCGATCGGGGCGGCCAGCTACGAGCCCGACCTGAGCAGCCAAGACCTACTGGCCGCCGCCGACAAAGCGATGTATGAAGACAAGACTGCACGGCGCACCGCGATCTAGGGCCCAACTCGGGCAAGTATCGACCTCTCGAAGCGCGAAGCATCCAGCAACTTGCGATCCTGTACCTATGACCAGCCTGGCTATTCATCAACCAACTCCAAGAATCCTAGCCGAGCTAGCTACACGCGGCCCTCGCTACACGAGCTACCCACCGGCCCCTCACTTCCGCACGGAATTTGGAGCCGAGCAAGCAGCGGCACATCTATGGGACATAGCGGAGAGGATCTCGGCCCAAGCGGAGTCCCCTGGCCTCTCACTCTACGCCCACGTTCCGTTCTGCAAGAGTCTGTGCTGGTACTGCGGCTGCAACGTCAAGATCACCCGTGACCGCTCTAAGGGCGAGCGCTACATCGACACCTTGCTGCAGGAAATCAAACTCTACGGACAAGCCCTGCCTGGCGTCGAACTGAGCGAACTAAGCCTCGGAGGGGGGTCTCCCAACTTTCTGAGTGCGGGCGCACTGCGGCGCTTCGTCGACGGGGTGCGCGAGGCATTTCCACCCAAGAACGATGCTCGGCTTGCCATCGAACTCGATCCTCGCGACACCAGCCTCGAACTTGTCGACGAACTCGCCGATATGGGCTTCACCCGCATCAATGTCGGCGTCCAAGACTTCGAGCTGAAAGTCCAAGACACCATCAACCGCCATCAGAGTCGCGAGGATACCGAGGCTCTCATCGCACACGCGCGAGCGGCAGGGTTCCAGAGCACCGGCGTAGATCTTATCTACGGCTTGCCTGGTCAGAGCGAGGATTCCTTCACCAACACACTAGAAGCTGTGCTTGGTATTGCCCCAGACCGCATCGCTCTCTTTGGCTACGCCCATCTGCCTCACATCATGAAGCACCAGCTCTTGGTCGAGCGCGAACCCATTCCGGACATCGCCGCCCGAGCAGTGCTTCTGACCTGCGCCATTCAACATCTCACGGCTGCAGGCTACATACGCGTCGGCTTCGATCACTTCGCCCTTCCCCATGACCCGATGGCGAAGGCCGTCCAGAAAAGGGAAGTGCAACGCAACTTCCAGGGCTTCACGACGACCAAGGGTGGCCCACTTCTCGCGTGTGGTGTCACTGGGATCAGCGATACCGGGGATGCATACTGGCAGAACACCAGTGACCTAGAGCAATGGCAGCGAGAGGTCGAAGCGGGGCGGCTCCCCATCGCTCGTGGGCTCGCCCTCAGTCCCGAGGATCACATCAGGCGCCATCTCATCTACCGCCTCATGTGCGACTCCGAGGTCAGCTTCGCAGAGATGGAAGAGCGGTTTGACATCAAATTCTCAGAGTTCTTCGAGTATGAACTGCAGGCGCTCAAAGATCCGGATCTCGCCCAACTCGTCGAGATTCGCCTGGACCAAGGAGCGATCGCCCCCACCCCCCTGGGTTTTGAGCTAATCCGCAACCTCTGCATGGTCTTCGACCCGCACCTCCGCGGTAAAGCCCCAACAGGCTCGACCACCATCTAGCAGCCCCTGTGCGGGCCGACCGCTGGCTCCAACGCCTTCGGCACCACTTGTCCACGACGCCCGGTGTGGAACACCGGGCCCTAGCGCCGAAGGCGCGAAATACCCCCGCCCAGCGAAGCTGGGCGATCTAGCTTAAAGAGCAGGAGCCAACGGAGTTGGCTCCTGCTCTTTAAGCTAGATCCCGCTGTAGTCGAGCGACCAAGACTTCGAGAGCAACCCGATTGGAACCACCCTCGGGCACGATGAGGTCGGCAAAGCGCTTAGATGGCTCAACGAACTCCATATGCATCGGACGTACGGTGTTGTAGTACTGCTCGCGAACCAAGTTGAAGCTGCGCCCGCGCTGCTCGATATCTCGTCGAATCCGTCGGAAGACACGCAAATCCGCGTCAGTATCGACAAAGATCTTGATATCGAAGAGTTCGCGAATGCACGGCACCGCCAGGGCCATGATGCCCTCCACAATGAGCACTGGACGCGGCTCAAGCCGACGTTTGTGCTTAGCACGATTGTGTAAGACAAAGTCGTAGACTGGTATTTCCGTAACTTCTCCACTGCGAAGTTGCTGAACTTGCTGGGCTAGCAACTCACTCTCAAGAGCATCGGGGTGATCGTAGTTGATCTCCGCCCGCTCCTCATCGCTCAATAGAGACTGCTCACGGTAGTAGGCGTCGTACTCCAAGATGTGAGCACGACCATCAGGCAATGCCTCGGCGAGCTCCCTTGCAACGGTGGTCTTCCCGCTACCGGTACCACCAGCAACGCCAACAACAAGACACTGAAATGGGGGCATGCTCTCTACATCCAGGTAAGACACAGAGCTTACGCGCTCCGATTTTCTCAAGCTGCATGTAGCACTCGTGCGCCGATCGCTCAAGCCCTACCAGAGATACCAACGCAGATGCGTCGCCCCTTGCCTGCCTGAACATGCTATAGTTGATCGGCAACCCAACGCCGATTGATGGTGTTTTTTTGAGCAGCCTATGATTCGAATAGTACATGCGGACGACCACCCTGTGGTGCGCGCGGGTCTGGCGTTGGTCCTCGCTAATACCGGCGATTTCAACATCTTGGCGCAGGCTGACGACGGCGAGCGAGCCCTGGCTCTCATCGAGAGGCATCAGCCAGATGTGGCGGTGCTTGACATTTCAATGCCGAATTTGAGCGGGCTTAGAGCCACACCGCGAATCAGGAAGATCGCCCCCAAGACACGCGTGCTGATCGTGTCGGTTCATGAGCACAGACACTACGCCATCCGAGCCATTGCCGCAGGTGCCAATGGCTACATGCATAAGGGCGCTCCAGCGACGGAACTCTGCGAGGCGATTCGCAAGGTGCACGCCGGCAAGAGGGCAATGCCTCTACACCTTGAAGACCTCGAGACACTCAACATCCAAGCCGAGCCAACGCTGAGTGTCTGGGAGCTTAGCCGGCGCGAACAAGAGGTCTTCTATTTACTCGCCGACTGCAACAACAGCCACGAGACAGCCAAAGAACTCGGCGTCTCGATCAAGACGGTGGACAGTCATCGCGGCCAAATACTCCGCAAGCTTGGATTGCGCAACAACGCAGAGCTCACACGGTTTGCGATAGCTCAGGGCCTAGTGAAGCCGTAGTCAGTCGCTGGAAGAGCGTCTTGTCTAGAACAGCGTCTTGTCTAGAACAGCGTCTTGTCTAGAACAGCGTCTTGTCTAGAACAGCGTCTTGTCTAGAACAGCGTCTTGTCTAGAACAGCATTACGTCGCCGGCATCGTCCGGTGAAATTTCCTTCTCGCCTCCGATTTCGGCATGCTCTTCCTTGGCGAGTGTCTTCATCGCTTCGCTATCTTCCATCTCTTCACCGCCCATGGTGCCGACACGAACCTGAAGTTTGCGGGCCATGGAGTCCATGCGCAGTAGGCCCTGAGCGACCGTATCCTGGAACTGCAAGTAGGACAGTGCATCCTGCGACTCTCGTAGGATCTTCTGCACCGAGTCTTCGTTGCTGGTAAGCAACGTAGCGACACCTCGCTGCAGGTCCGACGTTCTCTGCCTCACATCGGTGATGGAGTCTTTGATCACCCCAGAGAAATCCTCAGCATGATCCGAAGTCTGCTCGATCATCTGTGCAATTGCCGGCAGAAGAATACTCAGGTCCTCCGCCAACGCCGAGACCATCGTATTAGTCTTCTTGATTTCGCCACTGAGTCTCTGCATTTCGTTGGAAATAACCGAAAAACTCGTACCATGCTTGCCCATGCGGGCAGCCTCTACCATTGCGTTCAGTGCGATGATATTGGACTGTTGGGACAGCCGTTCCACGGATTTTGCAGCGCGTAGAATATCTCGCGACTGCTGGTGGGCTCGGGCTGCGACCTCTCTCTGCTGGCCAATCTTCGAATTGAGACCATTGATGAAGTCTTCCGTCGTATTGCTCTGATTCGCTATCGAATCGGTAAGAGACATCTGCTCTTCGGCTTCATCGCCGGCGACCCCCGCAAGGGTCTCCTTGGTGTGTGAGCTAAGCTGGGTGGCGAGATCCACAATCTTGCCGAGCCCACTTGCGGCGCTCATTACCTCGCCCTCGGTGAGCTGATTGACTCGGCGAATGCGCTTGACCAGCGCCTTCCGAAATCGCCCAACCTCATCGACGAGCATTCGTCCTAGAGTTTCACTCAAACCATGTTCCCAACTGGTACTAACAAGGGCCCAACACGGGTCCACCCGAAGCTACGCTGGCATCAATTTCTTCACTGCTGCAACCAAGAGATTTGCTTTGAAGGGCTTGACGATCCAGCCCTTGGCGCCTGCCTTCTTGGCCCTCTGAATCAGCTGTGGCTGTCCCTCTGTCGTGAGCATGACGATGGGTAGCGAGGCGTGCTTGGGATTGCGATGCACAGTTTCCACAAGCTCAAGTCCATTCATGCGCGGCATGTTGACATCGCAGATCACAACTCCAACAGTCGGATCACTGTCGATCTTCGCGACGCCGTCTGCTCCATCCACAGCCTCAATAATCTCAAAGCCCGCTTGCTTAAGAGCCAAGGCAACTTGCTGGCGTACACTGGGTGAATCATCAACTACGAGTACCTTCTTCATATCTACTTCTCCTTCTGGACGCGGTGGAGGCCTACATGGCCCATGCAAAGCTGATTCGGCCAGCTAGCATCACCCTTGAGAGACGACGAACGCCCAATTACCGGCAACACAGGCCTTCAGCAGATCCATGGGCATGCCGATACCTCCATAAGCACCAAGGGTTGCGACTCCATTTGCCCAAGAGGCGATGCGCTAGGTAGTAGAGTTGTGGTCAGAACGAATAATTGAAGCAGACGGGAAAATCATGGGATCACTCATCAGTCAGAACCAACTAACCATAGAAGCCATCACGACGACCGCTTGCACAGCGCTCTTTGCAGACTACGATATGGAGATCCGGGAGGCGTCTGATCCCGGGACGACTGGAAGCGTACACTACTGTGGAATCATTGGATTTACTGGCGATCGAGTACGGGGAACGCTCTTGCTGGCTATGGGCGAGGAGGCTCTGCGACTGGCGATGCCAGAAGGCGCAGAGGTTGGTGACAGCGCTCACCGCAACTGGATTTCCGAGCTCTCCAATCAGCTGCTGGGGCGCATCAAGAACATGCTCCTGCGCCGTGAGGCCGAGGTCTACCTCACGATGCCCCTCGCACTTCGGGGCGAACACCTCTCACCTCTACCAAGAGAGCGCTCCCACGGCCTGCACTTTGAGTCTGATGGTGGCCCGATTCGACTCTGGGTCGATGCGGAGTTCATCGACGACTTCATCCTGCCGACGGAAGATGTAGCCGGCAGCGAAGAGGTGCCCGAAGAGGGCGAGGCGATGCTCTTCTAACGCCCCCTAGTTGCACCGTGGCAGGCGACTTTGGCCGCCGAGCTCTTCGAGAAGCTTGCAAGCCTCGGCCGCAACTTTCTCATGGCCCTCACTTGTAAGGGACTGCTGCAGCAATAACTCTGCTTGGCCTCGCAGCGTCTTCTTGGCCAAGCCGAGTTCCGTGCGGAATTCTTCGGCGGCCCTTGGATCCAACTCGTCTGGAGGCTGAACCGAGCCGACAATATCGGCAAAGCCAATAGTAAGTTTCGCATCGGCGAGAAGAGATTCTTGGGAGAATGCGATATCCCCGTACCGGCGAACCTCGGCGAAGAGGCTTCCCGCATCACGTACCGCCAGCCGGATCTCGCGAAGTCCAGCGAGGATTTGGTCCTGGGTTCCGGACGGCGCAGGCCCCCCAAGAGCAGCGTTTGCCTCGCAATGCGCCTGCGCTAGAACAGACTTTGCGGCGGCGGTAGAGAGACTCGGCTCCTCGCTCCCCAATAGCGCTTCCCGTGAGGTTTGCGCGGCCTTTCGCTCCTTCGGGCAGGCGGTGGCGGCCTCTTCGCTATTGCTCGGGACGTGCTTAGGGCCGGCTGGTGGGCTCGCAGCCCCACACCCGAGGATCGTCGCAATGGCCAGCGGCCCACAACCACGAATTCTCCACCCATGCTCGCTCATGAGTACGTTTTAGCACTATCAACAAGCCCCGGCGAACGTGCTAGAACGCACCTTCTCGTGATCCGCCTCCTCGACATCAACAAGAGCTACTCGGTTGGCACAGGCTCCTTGCATGTGTTGCGCGACGTGGCTCTGCACATCGAGGCTGGCGAGTTTGTCTCGATCATGGGGTCTTCCGGGTCGGGGAAGTCAACGTTGCTCAACGTCCTTGGCATACTCGACGACTACGACTCGGGCGAGTACTGGCTTGGCGACACCCTCATTCAGAACCTAGGCCAGCGCAAAGCAGCCCAGTACCGGAGTGAGCACATAGGCTTTGTCTTTCAATCCTTCAATCTCCTGCCCTTTAAGACTGCGCTCGAGAATGTTGCCCTCCCCCTTTACTACCAGAAGTTCAGCCGCAAGAAACGTCTGGCAGCGGCGGCTGAAGAACTCGAACGCGTCGGGCTATCTGACTGGAAAGAGCATCGCCCCTCCGAGTTAAGCGGTGGCCAGAAGCAGCGCGTGGCCGTGGCCCGAGCCCTCGTGACCAAGCCTCGACTCATTCTCGCAGACGAACCTACGGGTGCCCTGGACAGCAAGACTTCCTACATGCTTATGGACTTACTCAAGGAAGTGAACGCTCAGGGCATGACCGTTGTGGTGGTGACCCACGAGCCAGACATCGCGGAGTGCACCAAGCGAGTCATCCGATTGCGCGACGGGGCAATCGAGGAGTCAAGTCCGCAAGAGGCGGTCTAGGATGCTCATCCTAGACCGCTGGCTTGAAGTCTTCGAAACACTGCGGCGCAACAAGCTTCGCACCACACTCACGGGACTCTCCGTTGGGTGGGGCATCTTCATGCTCATCCTGCTGCTCGGCGCCGGCCAGGGACTTCAGAACCAGGCTGAGACGAACTTCAGAGACGATGCAGTCAACAGCATATCGATTCGTCCGGGACGAGCATCCCTACCCTTTCAGGGACTTCGTCCGGGACGCAAGATTCGATTCACGAATGCCGACATTGATGCGGTATCGAGGATACCAGGCGTCGAGCACATTACCGGACGCTTCTACCTTCGCGGCGAAGAGTACACAGTTAACTACGGCGCGAAGAACGCCTCCTTCGACGTACGAGCCGTGAATCCAGGCCATCAATTCACCGAGAAGACGATCGTCACCTCGGGTCGCTATCTCAACGAGACCGACATCGGCGAGCATCGCAAAGTCGCAGTTATCGGTGCTCCGATCGCAAAGTTCTTCTTTGGCAAGACGAGCCCGATTGGGCACTACCTCACAATTCGCGGCATCCAGTACAAGGTCGTTGGCACCTTCACTGACGAAGGCGGCGAGGGCGAGTTGCAGAAGATCTTCTTGCCCATCACCACCACGCAGCGTGCATACAACGCCCATAACGACGTGCACCACATCATTTTCACGGTGGGCGATGCGACGCTAGAGAGAAGTCGGGCAATCGAGGGCGAGGTCGTTGCGCTGCTGGCAAGACGACTGCACTTCTCGGAAGAAGACAAGCGAGCTGTGAGGGTCCGCAACAACCTTGAGAAGTACAGCAAGATCAGGCGCATATTCTCCATCATTCGAGCATTTCTCTGGGTCGTCGGCATCGGCACCATCACCGCGAGTGTGATTGGTGTGAGCAACATCCTACTCATTTCTGTTGCCGAACGAACTGTCGAAATTGGCGTTCGAAAGGCACTCGGAGCGACGCCCACGTCCATCGTCTCCATGATTCTAAAAGAGGCACTCGTCGTTACGGGCATGGCCGGATACCTCGGGCTATTCGCAGGCGTGGGGCTGCTAGAACTCTTCAATCATTTCTCACCGAATAACGACTACATCACCAACCCTGAAGTGGACCTGCGGGTAGCGCTCATTGCCCTGGGCATACTAGTTGTGAGCGCTATGCTTGCGGGCCTGGTCCCCGCATCTCGCGCAGCCCGAGTTAGCCCCATCGTCGCCCTGAGGAACGAATGAGCCTGGTCGATCGAGATACTTGGCATGAGATCTTTGCCACGATGGGGCGCAACCGGCTGCGTACTTTTATGACGGCCTTTGGCGTGTTCTGGGGCATCCTCACTCTCATCATTCTTCTGGCGTTTGGACAGGCAGTCGAATCGGGTATATCGGATACCATTCGCGGCTTTGGATCCAAACAAATCTACATTTGGGGTGGCCGCACCTCCCTGCCCTACCATGGCATGCGCCCTGGCCGGCACACCCGATACGATGTCACCGACATTCCTGCAATTCAGGCGGTAGAGGGAATCGACTTGGTTGCACCACGAGTTTCTCTTGGTGGATACCGCGGTAGCAACAACGTGACTCGGGGCAGCAAGACCGGGCCCTTCAAAGTGCTGGGAGACTATCCAGCATGGGGAATGATCCAGCCCTTCGAGTTCTACGAGGGGCGCTTTGTGAACGCTATTGATATTGAAGAGAGTCGCAAAGTCGCGGTCATTGGGGAGCAGGTCTACGACATGCTCTTTGAGAAGGGCGAGAGTGCCATCGGCAAGACCATCCTCATTCAAGGCGTCTACTTCGAAGTCGTCGGCCGAGTGCACTCGACTCGCAGCGGCGGCAGCGCTGATGAGGACGCGGCCACCGTCTACATTCCATTCACGACCTTTCAGCGCGCGTTCAACATGGGGAACCGCGTCGCCTGGTTCGCCCTCACCGCACAAGAGGGATACTCGCCACAAGAAGTCGACGACAATACTCGTGCAATGCTCAAGAGTCGCAAGCAGATTCACCCCGAGGATAGCCAAGCAATTCGCGGCCACAACGCGGCTGAGAAGGCTGGCAAGATCGCGGCCCTCTTCGGCGGCATACGCGTATTCATGTGGTTTGTCGGCCTTGCCACGCTATTTGCCGGCATGCTCGGGGTCTCCAACATCATGATAATCGTGGTGAGAGAACGCACCAAAGAGATTGGCATTCGCAGAGCACTTGGCGCCCCGCCTTGGGCGATCGTCGCCCAAGTCATGCAAGAGTCAATCACGCTTACCGTGCTCGCGGGCTACACGGGGCTCGTCACCGCTGTCGCACTTTCAGAGTTTCTCGGAGAGTGGTTAGAAGGCACCGACGTGCCCATCGGCCGACCAGAAGTCGATTTTTCGACGGCAATTGCCGCCACTGTTATTATCATCATCGCCGGCGCCATAGCTGGCTTCATTCCCGCCAGGCACGCCGTTGCCATTCACCCCGTCGAAGCCTTGCGCGCATAGACCAAGTTCTCAAGCCTCGTTATGAAACGTATTCTGCCCTTCGCAATCAGCATCGCCATCCTTGCCGCCTTGGCATGGACAATGTTCTTTCTCTACAACAAATCTCAAGCGGTGGCTGAGGCCTTTGAGACCGAGAAACCTGCCGTGAGAGACATCGTTCTCAAGACGGTAGCTACGGGTTCAATCGAGCCTAGGCAAGAAATCGAAATCAAGCCGCGAGTCTCGGGCGTGCTCGATGAGCTCTTCGTTGAAGCGGGCGACCTAGTCAAAGCCGGCCAGAAGCTGGCCTCCATCAAGATCATCCCCAACATGCTCAGCCTCAACGCCGCTGAAAGCACGCTGAAGTCAGCGAGAATCTCGCAGACTAGTGCCAGGGCGGAGTTCCTTCGCAACCAGAAGCTCCTCGACAAGGGAGTCATCTCGGAGACCGAATTCAGCCGTTTTGCCCTCGGGAACCGACTTCGCCAACAGGAGTTGGCATCTGCTCAAAGCAATCTTCAGCTCATTAGGTCGGGGGCGTCCGGCGCAGGGAAGGTCTCGAACGTTGTCACCTCTACCGTAGCAGGCATGGTTATAGAAGTCCCCCCGAAGGAAGGCGCCAGCGTCACCGAGGCCAACAATTTCAATGCGGGAACCACCATTGCCTCCATCGCCAACATGAATGACATGATCTTTCAGGGGCTCGTGGACGAGAGTGAGGTCGGCAAGATCGAAGTCGGCATGGAGCTTGTCATTGTCATCGGCGCAATTTCGGGCAAGACCTTCAAAGGCACGCTGGAGTACATTGCTCCAAAGGGGACTATGGTCGATGGGGCGATCCAATTCGAACTACGGGCGGCTCTAACGCTTGCCACAGAGGACTTTGTACGCGCGGGATACAGCGCGAACGCCGACATCGTCTTGCAGCGTCGCGAGAAGGTCTTGAGCATCACCGAGGCGCTCCTGAGCTTTGACGGCAAGAAGCCCTACATCGAAGTGGAAACCGGCCCTCAGCAATTCGAGCGGCGAGGCATCGAGTTGGGGCTCTCGGATGGAATTCATGTGGAAGTACTCGCGGGAGTCTCCGAGGGAGAAGCTCTCAAGAAACCCGTATCGGTTCGTGCCACGAAGAAGGGACGCCACTAGTGTTGGATGCACTGCGGAAAGCAATGAAGGCCATTGAGGCAGCGCCTGAATCCGCGCAGCTTCTGAGCGACGCGACTCTACGATTCGCATCCCTCGCTGGGCTCGGCTCCAAATACCTCGCCGTCGGCACTCCGATGAGCATGGGACTTGTTCACTGCAACGAATACGAAGAAGCGCTGATCCAATGCCACACCCATCTCTTTGGGGAACTCGAGATTCTCAATAACAAAGTGGTAGGTGTAGAAACGGCCATGGCTGCCGATATCGTCTGTCTCACAAGCGATACCGACTTCGAGCTCATGTGGATAGCGGACGCAACCCACCTCAACATGTTCGATACCGGTATTTGGTCTGCCGGCATGAGAGAGCTGAGCCGGGCCTGCGACATCACCTATCTCAACGCCCCTGCCATAGCCCCTGGGCGCGCCCACGGTCTGCTTGCCGACGTCATAGGTGGCAGCGTGAGTGGACGAATGGGCGAAGAGATAACCGCTCTCCTGGCGTGATGCCGGCGCGGTAGTGCCTAGCCCCGCCATGCTATCTTCGGAAGCATGGCAGATCCGGCAGCGAGCTGTCACTCGAGGCCTGCGACTAAACCGTCGTGTACGAAAAAGACACGCCAGGGCAATGGTCGGCACGCGAGATGCGAACAAGCCCAATCGTTGGAAGAAGGCCGGTGAGACCATGAGGGCTGGTCTCGCCAAACTCAAGGCCCCCCCAGAGTCGCGGCAACAATGAGGTTTCTTGCCAAGGCCTCCGCGAAAATCACGCGCACCGTGGATGCCTGGCAAGCGCGCGCTCCCCCATGGCTCTCCAAGTCCATAGGCGCTGTCCGCACCTACTCTCCTCTCTCAACGGGCAGGTACACGTTCTCTCGAATCTAGAGCGACAAGCTCTTTCTGGGTAGCTACCTCACCGGCACCTCAGTGGTCTCGAACATAGTCGTCTTGCCCGGCGCCATCGCCGCCGGCTTGGCCCCTGTTCTCACACTAGCGATAGAAGCAATGATCACACCACTCACAATGGGTGTCATCGTGCTTAGGGAGCGCCATCTCAGACGCGAAGCCAGCGAGGAAATCGGCGCTCGAAAAACGGCAAGGGCCGTGCTTAGAGAATATTCCGACTTCGCCAAAGCCCATCGCAAGGCGTCGTCGGCAAAGGCCAAGGCCTTCGCAGCTGTAACGCATTAGTGGAGCCGGGGCTAGTGCTCGTCTCATCGATGGCTCGGTGCATGTAAGGCCTAAGACCGTCGCGGGCACGGCAGCCTCCAAAAGCCCCTCATACGTGCATTCCGCAAACGGTGGCGCGTGCTAGGATTACTGAGTGATTGGCAGAACCCTGGGCAGCTACAAGATCACCGAGAAGCTCGGTGAGGGCGGCATGGGGGCGGTTTATCTCGCCGAACACACCTTGATGGGAATGCAGGTAGCCATCAAGGTCCTGCTACCTCAGTATTCGTCTGTATCCAGGGTCATCGATCGATTCTTCAACGAGGCAAAATCAGCATCACTAGTCAGGCACCCTGGCATCGTCGAAATTTACGATTTTGGCAAGCAAGAGGACGGCAGCGCCTTCATCGTCATGGAGCTACTGCAAGGCGAAGAGCTTGCCGAGCTATTGCGCAGGGAGCCGCGTCTGCACAGTCAACGAGTCGCCCTCTTGGGACAGCAAGTTGCAACCGCCCTCGCAGCCGCCCATGCATTGGGCATCGTTCATCGCGACCTCAAACCAGACAACATTTTTCTCGAACCCGACTCGGCTGCAGTGGGCGGCGTCCGTGCGAAGATCCTGGATTTTGGCCTCGCAAAACTAGCCGACGATATCAGCGGTGCGGCCGCTCGAACCCAAGCTGGCGCCGTCCTGGGTACCCCCTCGTACATGGCCCCTGAGCAGTGCCTCGGACAGCAGAACCTCGATCACCGCGCCGACATCTACTCCCTCGGTTGCATCCTCTACCAACTTGTGTGCGGCAGGCCTCCCTTCGTCGGAACGAATCTCGGCGAGCTCCTTGCCGCCCACGTCAACACCGCGCCACAAGCGCTTGCTCTGATGGAGCCTTCGGTTGCCCCCAATCTCGAAGCCATCATCATGTCGACCCTGGCCAAAGCACCAGAAGAGCGCCCCCAGTCCATGACCGCGCTTGCGACGTCTCTTGGTACGCTCATGGGAGATCAAGCCGCAATCCCGGCTCGAGCTGATTTGCCCATCGCAAAGACGATGCTCGCCGACGAGGTTGCCCCAAGTGCACCGGCACCCGCGAAGGCCTTTGCCCTCGCCACCACAGCGTCACCACGAAGATCCTCTTGGCCTGCTCTTCTGGCAGGCCTCGTCCTCGCAGGCGCAGCTGGCGCCGTCATCGCTTTGCAGCTGGGAGGCGCTACCGACAAAGTCGCTCTATTTGTCGACAGCTCGCCCCAAGGCGCCTCTGTATACAACATGGCGACCGGTGTAGAGCTTGGCACGACTCCATTCCGAGACGCACGTGAGAGTTCCCAG
This sequence comes from Myxococcales bacterium, assembly GCA_024222395.1. Taxonomy (GTDB): domain Bacteria; phylum Myxococcota_A; class Polyangia; order Haliangiales; family Haliangiaceae; genus NORP324. Next base: position 587 of record JAAEPE010000773.1, on the reverse strand, counting down.
AGCACACTTGAGCTGAGGCTAAGCCTGTCGGGCTACGAGACTCAGACTTTTTCGGTTCTTCTGGCCGGTGACGTTTCCAAGACACTCACCATGGTCGCCACAACAGAGGGCGCCGCCGAAGCCGCTGGCAAAAGTAACGAGAACGGTCAAGAGCCACCTTCTGCGGGCGGACGCAAGAAACAACGCTCGAGCGAGACGACAAGCTTCAAGAAGCAAACAAAGGCCAAAGTATCCAAGGGCAAGAAGGCGGGCCTAAAGAAGGCCTCGAAGGCCAAAGCTACCGCCAAGTCTACGGTGAAGAAGTGGAATGGCAAAGTTAAGAAGGGTTTGGATCGGCTGTTGAACAAATGACTCCGCCATTTTGGTAACAGAACGCCAGCCCCGAAATAAGTTTTCTGAGTGAGGTGAAAGATGGCCCTTATCCATTGCACTGTGTCTTTGCCAATAACAGCAAGGACTCGGACCATGACAATAGTGACAGAACGCAAAGCGGGTGACAATATCGAGGAGATGAACGTTGAGAATCTCTTGGGGTTTTTCGAAGACTCGGGCGGGGCGCAAGAGCAGGCTTTGCCCTTTGAGGACTT
>JAAEPE010000772.1 GCA_024222395.1 Myxococcales bacterium | reverse complement strand
TGCCTTCCGGAAATATCGAAGGTGGGGCGACGGTTCTATCGATTGAACTCGCTTGAAAGGACCGCCCCCATGCGCACCAGTACCGCCGAACAACTCCCGCTTGTCCCACAGATCAGCGGCCACAAACACATGGATGAATTGCGCGAAATGAGCAAGATTATTGATCTACATCCACCGGCGGCACAGCGCGTGCTTTCGGATTTGGTGGCAGGCGGAATCAACCCGAGAGGGGAGCGAAAGGCCTCAGTGGCGAGCAAGTGCTCCGCATCGCGATCATCAAGCAGGCGAACGGCTACGGCTACGAGCAACTCGCATTTCATCTTGCCGATTCGCTGAGCTATCGCGCTCTTTGCCGGCTTGGTTTCTCTGATACGCCGTCGTCTTCGACTCTCCAGGACGACGTCAAGAAGATACGTCCAGAGACCCTGGAAGAGATCAAGCGAATGCTAATCGGCTACGCAGAAGATGTTGGAGTTGAAGACGGGCGCAAGGTCCGAACAGAGGTGTCCCCATTAGCGGGACAAACATCAGTGGATTATGAGTTAGATGATTTCCTTCATTTGCCGGAGCCTATGGCTCCAGGAGGAAGTCCACGATGCGAAGAAAACGACGAAACCATTCCCCGGCCTTCAAGGCCAAGGT
>JAAEPE010000771.1 GCA_024222395.1 Myxococcales bacterium | reverse complement strand
GGGAGCCACTCGGCAAGGGAACGAATCCAGGCGGTACCATCGCTGAGCAGGACGAGTCGTTTTGCGCGGTCAAATCCTCGCCGCGCCATTTCCGCCCAGAGTCTATCTGCGAAAATCTCTCGCCCGCCCAAATGGGAAACATAGCTCTTTTCAAATAGGCATCCTCGGATGGGAGTTTCTTGCGCGCAGTCTTCTCCTTTGTAGAGCACGGCGTCTTTTACTTCACGGCCGACCAGGTCATAGCGTCTACCTTTTCCTTCACGCTCACGACGACTCTGGTCATTTGCTTCATCAAGTCGACCGCCATTTCAAACGGCACCGTGGTTGCCATCAGCGTGCATATTTTTTGGAGTCGCACGGTAAACCGACCGGCAGGAAGTCCTACTTCATTTTGTGCGGGCGCAAAACCGTGGCCACATGCTGTGCAGTGCACATAGCGGCGATGCAAGGTCAGCTCACCAAGCGTGCTAGGCCAGATGCGAGCACGCTGTCCCCTCGATTCAATCCCGGTATCACACCTCATGCAAATGGATTTGCCCGACATATTCGTATCCAACAAGTCTAGGCGGCGTTG
>JAAEPE010000770.1 GCA_024222395.1 Myxococcales bacterium | reverse complement strand
TCGCGATGTTGGTGCCCTGTACTTTGAACCACGTGCGAACAAACGCCCAGCCAACGACACCAGATATAACGGCCACACCCAGCATGGCGATATCCGTGCGTCTAGAGAGGATGCAAATCTGCGCGGACTCACAGAAGAAGGCGACGGAAACGCAGGCGAAGACCGGCGAGAAGATGCTGAGTCGTCCGCGGATGCCAGCGAGGAAGGCGGTGAGGCCCGCGACTGGGAGCAGAGCCCAAAGCTCGAAGGTGAGCTTAAGGCCGCTCTTGCTCCAGTTGGAAACGCTGTAGAGCGGATCCAGGATGATCTTGGGTACGCCGGTTTCATCTGGCTGGAGTTGGGCGTAGAGATCTGTGAGTTTCACCGATACATCGAAAGGCAGCAGGGCAATGAGCACATAGACACAAACTCCGATGAAGCGGAAAGCGGCGATGCTCTGAGTCTTTCTGTCCTGGGACTCTCCGGCGTGGAAGCCCATGAAGACCAATGGATTGAGCCCATAGAAGCGAATTGCGGCGACGATGATCCAGTAGCCCATGACGTAGCCACTGGTATTGGTTACCAAGTCGGCCACGTCTGGCGTTCGTCCGATGAAGCTCTGGCCGACTTCCATCGTTAGGCTGACTGCGAGGCCACCGAAGAGCCAGAGAGATACAAAACTCCCCCCCTTGGCGCTGCGAGAGAGTGCTAAGAAGACTCCTAATGGCATGTAGAGCAAGACGTTGGTGGCAATGTCTCGGAGGTTATGACCGCGAGACATCTCTCGAGGATCGCTGAGTTTAGAGAACAGTCCGCCCTCGACGGGCCCCGCATCGGAGGGCGTCCAACTCGCATAGACGATAAGGAGAATGAAGAGAAACGTAAGGCCCCCCAAATACCCACGCAACGAGCCGCTCCGACTTTGGTGGGATCTTCGGTTCTGACGATCCGGACATCTCCTAGTACAGGATCCGAGTCTTGATGCTTGCCGGCAGCGCAGCGATCGCCGCTTTCACATCATCAGATACCGACTGATCGAGATCGGTGACGAGGTAGCCAATGACGTCATCGGTACCCAATTGCTGTGCGTGAATGTTGGCGTTGTGCTCCGACAGAATTTGAAGGACTTCGGACATGATGCCCGGCACATTCTTGTGAATGTTGAGCACCCGGTGAAGATTTGGCCGAAGCTTCTGCTCGATATGAGGGAAGTTGACCGCTGTCGCTGTATTGCCCTGGGTTACGAAGCTAGCGCAAGAGGATGCCACTTCCTCGCCGATCGACTCTTGCGCTTCTTCCGTAGAACCGCCGATATGGGGTGTTAGAACAACATTGGGAAGGCCCACCAGTGGTGACTGAAAGTCGGGACCATTGGTGCGAGGCTCCTTGGGATAGACGTCGATAGCCGCACCGGCAATGTGACCCGACTTCACCGCGTTGGCGAGTGCATCGAGGTTGACGACAGAGCCACGACTCGCATTGAGCAAGTAGCTACCGGGCTGCATCTTGGCGATGTGCTCGGCTTGGATCATGTTGCTTGTGTCAGGGGTGGCTGGAACATGGAATGTTACGAAGTCTGAACTTGTGAGCAGCGCATCAAGGCTAGCGACAGAACGATTGTTTCCCATCGGCAATCGCTTTGCGATGTCGTAGAAGATCACGCTCATGCCGAAGGCTTCGGCAAGTACGCCTACCTGAGAACCAATATGTCCGTAGCCGACAACGCCTACTGTTCTGCCGCGAACTTCATGACAGCCGGAGGCTGACTTGTTCCAATTGTGCTGGTGCAGCTCTTGGACGCAATCACCGAGGCGACGTGCAAGCATGACGATCTCGGAAATGATGAGTTCGGCGACACTTCGCGTGTTGGAGAACGGCGCGTTGAAGACTGGGATACCGAGCGCGTTGGCTCGCCCCAGGTCAACTTGATTCGTGCCGATGCAGAAGCAGCCGACGCAGAGGAGTAGGGGGGCGTTGTCGAGCACCTTCGCTGTGATCTGAGTCTTGCTGCGGATGCCAACAACATGCGCATCCGCAATGTGCTTGATGAGCTCATCTTCGGGGAGGGCTCCGCTGACTTCGACGACGATGAACTCGGTGCTCTCGAAGAAGGCCTTGGCGGAATCGTGGATTCCCTCAAACAGCACAACCTTGATTTGGCCTGTTGGAAAAGTGGTTAGAGAACGGCGCCTCGACATGCGGTCAATGCTACCGAACCCTTTGATATGGGGCGGGCGCAGTTGGGAATCATCCTGACACTGCGCCGGTGTTCAGTGTTGTTGGACTGAGGATTCAGTTCTGTTACAAAGAGCCAGGGCAATCGAGTTCGGCTCCTCAGCAGAATCTGTGGGTCATCGGCTTCTCCGGTAGCTGGCCCATGGTGTGATAGAGGGCGATTTCGGTGGCTTGGAGGGTTCTAAAGCCGTAGCTTTTTCTGAAGGTCAGTTTCAACCGGTTGTTTTGCCCCTCGACGGCCCCCAGCGATACGCTGTCTCTGGCCTTGATCCAGTTGAGCAGCAACTGCCGGTGTCGTCGTAGTTGACGAGCCATCTTCTTCATGGGCTCGATGCGC
>JAAEPE010000769.1 GCA_024222395.1 Myxococcales bacterium | reverse complement strand
TTCTGTATTCCGCTGGTCGGCAAGACCTGTTGTGGAGTGGACAATTCTCGATGTCCTCAAGCGGCGCCCTGGCGGAAGCCGTCGTAGAACTCGGCGGGAGTCTGATAGCCAAGTGCTTGGTGCGGCCTTTCGGTATTGTAAGAGTGAAAGTAGCGTTCGATGCCGATGGAGGCTAGAAGACGTGAAGACGCCCACTTTTATCGTTGAAGGTTCGAGCGAGGGAAACGGGCCTTACGACGTACCATCGGAGCTACAAGGGAAAGCGCCAATCTCAACAACGATCGTGCCCGGCGCGACTCAATTCTCCGTCTTGAGACCTGGTAGCGAGGTCGTCGCCGCTGCGATTATTGATAACACTGAGGAGCAATCGAACATTCGAATCACGGCAGCTGCCATCGCGAGCAGGCTGAAAGCGAGCCCGCCCAAGCCGGTCAAGTAGACGAGCCGCCGGTGCCGCTATGGTGCCGTGACTCTGCTGACCTCAGTGGAATAGGCCGGTTCACGGTGGTCTAGCCTCGTAGTTTCTCTGCCCTAGAGCGCCTAGATTCTAGCCTCGATGTTCTCAGTCTTGTGTACGAAGACCAAGTACTCGGCCATGGCCTCTTTCCACACGAAGTCGTGGGTTTCGAGAAGGGTTGTTTGCTCGCCCGCCCAGTGG
>JAAEPE010000767.1 GCA_024222395.1 Myxococcales bacterium | reverse complement strand
GCCATCACACTTCTTGAGATCGATCAGGTCGTTGCCCCGGGTGAAGTCGGCACCAAGACGTCCCTGCCCTCCTTTTTGCTCATGCCCTCTGAGCATGAAATGGCCACAGGCTCAATGGCGCTGCCGTGGAACGATGGCCCGGACCACTGCGTTGGCGCCCTCGCCCGCTCGCGAGGTTCGGAGCTTCCCCACAGACTAGTCTCCTCCGCAAAGTCGTGGCTGAGCTATGCAGGTGTCGATCGCAGCGCAGATATTTTGCCTTGGCGCGGCAGTGAAGAGGCGCCAGAGGATGAGAAGCGAATCTCACCTGTAGGCGCCTCTGCTCGCTACCTAGCCCACTTGCGCGCAACCTGGGATTCCAAGATGCCCGCTCCAATGGCAGAGCAAGACATCTTGCTCACCGTCCCTGCGTCGTTTGATGTGGTCGCCAAAGAACTCACAGTCGCAGCGGCACGCGAGGCGGGACTTGGCAATGTTACCCTGCTTGAGGAGCCCCAAGCTGCGTTCTACTCCTGGCTCGCTAAGAATGGCGATGCATGGCGAACTCAGCTCAAGTCCGGTGACCTCGCTCTCGTTTGCGACATCGGCGGCGGCACCTCAGACTTTTCCCTAATCTCCGCCAACGATGATGGCGAGGGAAACTTGACGCTCGAACGTGTCGCGGTTGGCGAGCATATCCTGCTCGGCGGCGACAACATGGACCTCACTCTGGCCCAGGTTGTCATTAAGCGTTTTGGTGATAAGGGCAAGAAGCTCAAGCCCTCTCAATACCGAGCACTGGTGCTCGCATGCGCACGCGCCAAAGAGCTGCTCTTGAGCAAGGACGGGCCCGAAAAGCTGCCGATCAGCATATTGGGTGCGGGCTCAAAACTCATTGGAGGAGCGCTCAAGAGTGAGCTCAAATCCGAGGACATTAGTATTCTGCTGAAAGGCTTCTTTCCTGAAGTAGCGTCGGGTGACAAACCCAAGCAACGCCGCGCACTCGGGCTCAAAGAACTGGGTTTGCCCTATGCGACGGATCCGGCGATCACCCGCCATCTCTCAGCCTTCTTGGCCAAGCATGAGAAGGAGCCCACCGTGGTGCTCTGGAATGGTGGTGTGATGAAGGGGGAGCGAGTTCGTCAGAGCATTAGCGAGACGCTCGAAGGCTGGTTTGGCAAGAAGCTGCCCGCCCTCGAAGGCACAAACCTAAATCTCGCAGTTGCCCATGGAGCCGCCTATTACGGCCTGGTTCGCCAGGGCAAGGGCATTCGCATTCGTGGCGGCACCGCACGCTCCTACTACATCGGCGTAGAAGGCTCCGCACCAGCCATCCCCGGCTTCGAGCCACCGATCAAAGCGCTCTGCGTCGCGCCCTTCGGTATGGAAGAAGGGAGCGCCGAGGACTTGCCCGAGGAGGAGATGGGCTTGGTCGTTGGCGAGCCGACGACGTTTCGATTCTTTGCTTCGACAAACCGTCCAAACGATCCGGTAGGCGCCCTTGTCGATCCAGAAGAGGTTGAGCTTCACGAGATTGCACCGATCGAAGCCCACTTGGCACCGGAATCAGGCCACGAGAGCGGCGATGTTGTTCCAGTCTATCTCGCGGCGAATGTAACGGAATTAGGCACGCTGGAACTCTGGGGCTACGCCAAGGACGGTGAAGGGCGTTGGAAACTCGAATACTCACTCCGTGACGCTCCTGAGGAGCAATAGAGAGTGGCATCCGCACGCTACATAATCGGCATCGATCTAGGCACGACCAATGCGGCGGTGTCCTACGTCGACACTCGTTCGGCCGACCAGCGTGTGCAGGTCTTCGACGTTCCGCAACTGGTGGCGCCAGCAGAGCTAGCCGAACGCAAGCAGCTGCCATCGTTTCTCTACTTGCCCGGGGAGCACGACCTGAGCCCGGCAGAAACCGCCCTACCATGGGATGAGAGGCGACGCCTAGTGGTCGGTGAACTCGCCCGCGCACAAGGTGCTCGCGTAGCCAGTCGGATGATCGCGTCAGCAAAGTCTTGGCTCTGCCACAGCGCCGTCGATAGAAGCGCAGCCATCTTGCCCTGGGGCGCAGAGGATGACGTCACGAAGATGTCGCCGGTCACTGCATCCGCCATGATGCTTCGGCACATTCAAGAAGCCTGGAACGAGAAGCACGAAGATCGCAACGACGCCGACTTTGAAGACCAAGATGTCATGGTGACGGTGCCAGCGTCCTTCGACGAAGCTGCCCGAGAGCTCACAATGGCAGCGGCCGAAGCTGCTGGCCTCGGAGACATAGTTCTTCTGGAAGAGCCTCAGGCGGCCTTCTACGCGTGGATTGAGAGCAATCCAGCGAGCCAACGCAAGGCGCTGCTCGCCCCCGGAAACACCATATTGGTCTTCGACATTGGCGGCGGCACAACAGACTTCACACTCATCAACGTCGCCGAAGACGGCGAGAGCTTTGAACGCACTGCGGTTGGCGACCACTTGCTCTTGGGCGGTGACAACATAGATCTCACGTTGGCCCTGAAGGTAGAGAAGCGACTGCAAGCCAATGGAGCAAAGAAACTCGGCACACTACAGTGGCAATCCCTGGTGCATACCTGTCGTCTTGCTAAGGAGCGGCTACTCGGCGATAACGAACTCGATTCTATCCCCATATCCGTCGCCGGGTCCGGGTCCAAACTCATTGGAAAAAGTCTGAAGGAGGATCTGAGCCGGCACGAGCTGCTTCATATTCTCGACGAAGGCTTCTTTCCAGAAGTCGATGCGGCTGCGATACCCAACAAGGCACGCAGCGGCTTGCAGCAGTTCGGCCTTCCCTACGCCGCCGACGCCGCCATTACCAAACACCTCGCCAGCTTCCTCGCCAGACACGACGCGAGCAAGGTCGATGCAATTCTCTTCAACGGTGGCGCGATGACGCCCGAGTCCCTGCGAAAGCGCGTTCTTGGCCAAATCGCGGCATGGCAGAACGGCGCTCCCAAGGAGCTTTCCAACGTACTGCCCGAACTCGCGGTCGCAAAGGGCGCGGCCTACTATGGCTTGGTGCGCCGAGGCCTAGGCGCGCGCATTTGCGGTGGTACCGCCCGCTCCTACTACGTCGGTGTTGAGTCCGAAAAGGACGAGAAGGGCGAGAGAAACTTCATGGCAGTGTGCCTCGCAGGCAAAGGGCTTGAAGAAGGTAGCTGCATCTCCCTCGAGCGTGACTTCGAGCTGGTTTGCAATCGGCCGGTACGATTCAAGCTCTTCTCCTCGAGCACACGGCAAGACGAGCCGGGTACTCTGGCGCCGGTGGGCGACGGTCTCGCCGATTCCACAGACGACGATAGCGATTTGCTCGAGTTGCCACCCATCGTGACGGTACTGCGAGCCCCTGGTCGATCGAAGACCACAGTGCGCCTGGAAATTACCGTCACCGAACTCGGCTCTCTGGAAATCTGGTGTGTGGAGCCGAAGGAAGGGGGCGAGCGCTGGCGGCTTTCATTCGATCTTCGCGCCGGAGGCAGCGCCAAAGAAGAAGAACCAGCGGAACTCGACCCCAGGGTTGCACCCGCCAAAGAGCTACTTCGCGCATGCTTCCGCGGCGAGTCCGACGTCAAACCGGCTCAGCTTCTCAAGAGACTAGAGAAACTTCTAGAGTCGCGTCGCGACGAATGGAGTATGAGCACCGCCCGCGCATTGTTCGATGCGACGTTGGAGGTAGAAGACTGTCGCAAGCGCTCCGCCGATCACGAAGCGCGCTGGCTAAACCTCTGTGGATTCTGCCTCCGTCCAGGCAAAGGCGCGCCTCTCGACGACTGGCGCATCACGCAGATGTGGCGAGTTTTCAATCAAGGCATGGTTCACGAGAAACAAGAAGCTTGCAGACTCGCCTGGTGGATCCTTTGGCGGCGAATCTCGGGCGGCATGGCCAAGGGACAGCAAGAGCAGATCTACGATCGTCTCGCCCTGCTCTTCCTGCCAAATAGGAATCAGAGGAAGCGCTGGCACCAGAGCAAACCCACCAAGCAAGTCGCTGAAGAGATGTGGCGTACCCTGGCAAACCTCGAGCGCGTCGGCGCTAAGAACAAAGCCAAGCTCGGAGACGAGCTAGTACGTCGCCTCGACTCCAAGAAGCAACGCGACGAAGCGATTCACTTCTGGGCACTTGGTAGACTCGGTACTCGCGCCCCACTCTACGGTCCTCTCGATGCCGTCGTCGCACCCGCACGAGTGCAGCAATGGCTAGACGCCGTACTCGCCTACGAATGGCCAAACGCAGAGAAAGTTGCCTTCCCCATGGCTCAACTCGGTCGCAAGACTGGAGACCGAGGACGCGATGTCGACGAGGTGACTCGAGAAAAGCTCGCAGCTCGGCTCCGTACCGAGCCCGGCGGCGAGCGCATGGCGAGACTTGTCGAAGAAATTGTTGAGCTCGAAGCTCGCGAAGAGAGGGTTGCCCTTGGCGATACCCTCCCCGCCGGTCTGCGCCTCGTGCCCGACCAAGCAGAGCCCCCCAGAGACTAAGAGTTCTGCCTAGATCTCGAGGTCTGCAATGAGCGGCAGGTGGTCGGAAGCTTGTTTCGCGAGCTTGAGTCTCGATCTATCAAGCTTGTGCAGCGTGATCTTTCCGCGCACGTAGAGGCCGTCGAGAGTTCGTACGGGGGCGTAGGAAGGAAAGGTCGCCTTGAGCTTCTTCACGGTTCGAAACCCTGCGGGTGCGAGCAGCTTGCCGCCCAAGTTCCCGTAGACGTCGTTCAGATCACCGCCGACAATGACTGGCGTATCATGGTGAATCCCGCGGAATGGATGTGCATCGAGGAATTTCTTTAGCTGCACCTTGCGCTCAACTTGCGAGAGCCCGAGGTGCATATTGAATATGTGCAGCGTCTTGCTGCGCTTCTCGCCACCAACTTCGACAGGGATGCGATGCCGACCATAGATGATGCTGCGTTTCTTCCTTGGTGGTGTGGTGATGTCGATGTTGTGGCTATCGAGCAGCGGGAACCTGCTGAGAATGGCATTGCCGTGATGCCCGCCTCCTCGCACCGGCACGTTGGGATACCAAGAGAAATACGGCATCTCCAGCATCTCCGATAGCACCTGGACCTGGCTGTGCCGTTGAGATCGCTTCGCATCGTTGTCGACCTCCTGCATCATCACGATATCAGGCTCATGGTGCTGAATTGTCTCGACGATGCGTTCGGGGCGATACCGCCTATCGATGCCGCCTATGCACTTGTGAATGTTGTAGCTGAGAATACGTAACTTCATCTCGCCTCCAAGGGTACTTGACGATGCCATGTAGGTGCTTACGTTGTCTGCATGTTCCCAGCCATACAGTTCGGTCGCCTCTTTGGCATTCCGCTACAGGCGCGCGTCTCATTTTTGGCCATGCTTGGTGCCGTCCTACTTCTTATGGGCGGCCTCTCGGGGATCTTTGTCGTGCTGCTGGCCTTCGGATCAGTCATCTTGCATGAGTTCGGCCATGCACTCACTGCCCGCAGGCTTGGGGTGAACGTCTCGGCCATCGAACTTCACTTCTTCGGCGGCGTCGCCAAGCTAACCAGCCTCCCAAAATCCGCCAATGACGAGGTCCTCATCGCGGCAGCAGGCCCCGTGGTTTCCTTTGCCCTCGCTGGCATTGGCTATCTGCTCTACGCCGCCACAGGCCTGGGCGGCTTTGCGCTCCTTAGCGCCGTCAATCTTGTGATGGCGCTCTTTAATCTACTGCCGACATTGCCCATGGATGGCGGTCGGATATTCAGGGCGCTGCTCTCGAAGCGCATGAGCTTCGAGAGAGCAACCGAGATATCGGTCAAGCTCTCGCGAGTGGTCTCCATCGCGTTCGGCGTCTTCGGCCTGGCGTTTATGCAGATCCAACTGCTCCTCCTCGCGTTCGTACTCTGGTCTATGGCAAGCGCCGAACGCGTGCTCGCCAAGCGCAATCCGTATGGCCAGCCTGCGCGCGATTGCCACCCTGGCGGGCCTGTCGAGAGACACGCAGCTGCGGTGTCCCCTGATCGAATCGTGATTCTCCGCTACAACCAACGTCGAAACTGATAAGCAACTTTCGATAGAACCCTCTCTACGCTAGCCCGGAATTGGGCTTGCCGACGTGGCGCCGTCGCTCGACGCTGCATATCGCCGCGCAGCACCATCGCGAGGGCTTCGGGACTCTTGCGGCCGATAATCTCGACTACCAATTCGAGGCTATTGAGAAGGCTCATGTAGTCCAAGTTGTAGCTGCCGATGTGGCACCAACACCCGTCTACTACCGCTGCCTTGACGTGCATATGGCTTCCCCGCCACGTATAGATTCGTACTCCGGCCGTGAGCAGTCGTTCGTAGATCTGCTCACCGGCAAGTTGCACGCTGGCTAGATCACTCTCGCCAGGCACCAATAGCCCAACCGAGACACCTCTACGAGCCGCCCCTTGCATTGCCCGAACGATCAGCCTATCGGGAATGAAGTAGGCACTTGCCAGGAGCACTTCTGACTGCGCATTGCGCAGAGCGTGCACGAGGTGTGAGCGAATCTGCGTGCGAACTCCGCGATGATTTGAGCACAAGGTCATTGCCCATTCGCCAACTGACTCTTCGCTTTCAGCCGGTGGAAGCACCAGACGATTGCCGCCGACTTGCTGCCACGTATCACTAGAGAGCTGGGCTAGCGACGAGCACAGCGGCCCAGTGACCCGCGCGTGGATATCGTGCCACCCCTTGCCGCCTGATTCGCGAGACGCGTAATCATCGCTCACGTTGATTCCTCAGACGAAGGCCTCCTCGAAACTCCATGGAGGCTCTCCGCAATCTCGGTGCGCCCCACAGCAGGGTTCTTCGCCACGGAACACAAGCGCTTATAGAATTTTCACTGTTCGTGCCAGGTGACATCGTCGTCATTGAAGCCGGCGACAGGCTGGGCGCCGACCAGCGAGTTGTGCAAGCGTCTCAACTGTAGGCCGACGAATCGTCGCTCACGAGCGAGTCCGTCCCGGTCGCCAAGTACTGCGAAGAAATGCCGACGGCAAGCTATGTCGTCGCCATGACTGGTGACGGTATCAATGATGCACCAGCTCTACGCAAGGCTGACATTGGTGTAGCCATGGGCTTGCGCGGCACCGAGGTGGCCAGAGAGGCCTCCGAGATTGTCCTACTGAATGATGCCTTTCCCACCATTGTCATGGCCGTCAAAGAGGGACGAGGCGTCTTTGCCAACATTCGCAACTTTGTTGTCCATCTCCTTTCGTGCAACCCGAGTAGAATTCTAGTAGTGGGGCTCGCGACAGCGATGCGGGCCCCTCTTGCCCTTACAGATCCTATTCTTGAATCTAGTCACCGACGTCTTCCCAGCCCTCGCTCTGGGGGCTACAGAGACAGAGGACAGCGTCATGCTCGCGCCTCCCCGGCCCACAGAGGAAAAGGTACTAGGGCGAGAGGAATGGCGACGCATCTTGGGCTACGGCTGCACCATCACAGCGGCTGTGCTCTTTGCCTTCTTCTACGCATTCTACGCATTCTACGAACTTCACCTATCCGCGTCGCAGACGGTATCCGTGGCATTTCTCAATCTTGCCCTCGGACAGCTGTGGCACGTGTTCAATATGATGCCCCTTGGGGCACACTGGCTCTCGAGCCAAATCATGCGAAACGGCTTCATATGGGGAGCTATCGTCTTCTGCATTGGCCTTCTAGGCGTTGCGATGTACTGGCCCCCGGCCGCCAGCCTGCTATCCCTAG
>JAAEPE010000766.1 GCA_024222395.1 Myxococcales bacterium | reverse complement strand
GGGTCATGGCCCACGTCTACACCGCTAGCCTCGAAAAGGCGAAACGGACCTGTACGATCTGGCACCAATACTGCTTAACTCGCGGCCCATGACGTGCAACACCGCCCCGTTTTGCGTAGTCGCTTTCGCGGTCTTAGCCCTGACGACCCCTGTAGCGAGGGCCCAACAAGCGTCTAACCCATCCAAGGAGCAAACAGGTTCCGCTGAGCGTGGAGGTCGCTCCTTGGCGCTGGGTTGGGGGGATGGCTATCTGTTCCAGGGTGCCAATGGAGATCGTAGCCGTGGCAGCTCCAACCTACTTCAGGTGGGATTTCGCGTTCGACCTTCGTGGTGGGTTCTACTTGAGCGCAGAGGCATGACTGGAGCACTGTCAAATGACAGGATCGGCCAAACAGCGAGCACGGTTGCTCTGCGTTGGGCACCGTTTGGAATTGCCGGGGATAATGGGCAGCGTTTCGGACTTGCGCTGCGAAGATTCAGCATCCTTGTAGGCGGCGGACTGGGAACACGTACGATCAAAAGCGACTCCGAGTCTTCGAGTTCCGTCATGAAGTTTGGTGTAGCAGCAACCGGTGGCGTCACATGGACGCCGATCGTCGGCCACGGCTGGTCCGTGGGGCTTGGCCTGTCCGATTCTATCGTTCGGGCTAGTGGTCAGACTCATCAACACGTGGTCAGTGACCTGGTTCTGACAGTGGAACTATGAGCAGCCCTCCGTCGAAGATATTGTGGCAAATTGGCCACACTTGATGTGGCTGAGAGTGTCAGAGCGGTGGCAAGGCAGCGTCTACCTCATTCAACATCTGGGAGCCATGGCGGCAACTTCTTCTTAGAGCTTTTGGCACCTTCCTTTGAATCGTCGGCAACTCGATCGGAAGTTTCGGTGCCATGCGCGCCCTTGCCAAAGAGAGCCGTCTCATCAAACGAACCTCCAATGCCGACGATGGCATTTGCCTCGGCGCCATCGTAGGCGTTTGCGGCGAAAAACCCCGCAAGTACCGCTGCTATGGTTGCGAGAACAACTTCGACCTTGCTTGCTCGCGAGCTACTGGTACTTCTGGACTCAGGCCCAGGGCTTGCCTCAGTGGTCTTTAGGTAGTCGGAGCGCTTGAGGGCTTCATTGGGGATTGCGTTGAGCGAGGGACGCACGATAGGCACAACACAAGCCGCGAATGCCTGTCCGCAGAGGAGAAGAAGCACAACAACAGAAAAGAGACGTGTGATGGACGTACGTGTGCGAGCCAACTCCATGACGTTGTAGGACCTGGTTACCCGGAAACGAGTTGCTTGTGCAAGAGTTTGACGCTCCGTTTCAGGGGCTCGCCTGTCTTGATGTATGCGCGCGAATCTGTCGCAGTCGCTCACCACGTCTAGCCTCCGGGCAGGCGTCAACCTTCGCGCTACCAGCGTCGAGTCACCATACACGTCCCAACCCAAAGCGCGCTCTGCCAGAGCCTGTGGTGAAAGTGGGCCGCAATCCAGTGTTATTCT
>JAAEPE010000765.1 GCA_024222395.1 Myxococcales bacterium | reverse complement strand
TATCAAGTAATCACTGACCCTGAGCTGCGATCTAGCAGTGTAGCTCTCTCAACGAGGACGTTACAGGTCGGATTCACCCACAGATTCTCCCGAGGAGCCCGAATTCTACAACCAAGAAAGACGCCACTACGGTCTTGATAGAGCAACACCAGATCAGCTCTACTATCAAACCCAGCAGCAAATCGCTGCATGAGAGCGAAATCACCTAACGCACTGTCTCGGTTTTGGGGTCCACCTCTGAACACTACGACGCGGAGCACGTTGAAGAACTGCTCCATCAACACGGCGCGACGCATCTTCGTGCTCGCAAGTATGGCTCGGCCGTGCTCGTCGAGCCTGGCCCCGAAGTCGAGCCAAGCAAGCACTTCCGCGTGCGTCCAGACACCGTGCACCTTTGGTGCCTCGACATGGCAGATCATCACGGTTGATGAGAGCCGACTCCTTTTCGAGAGAATCCCGATGAGTTGGTTCAAGTCGTCATCGACAATCTTTCATGGCCCTTACTCCGGTCGACCAATAACCCGGAACGGACTTCTGGTCTCGAGTACTAGGTTAGTCCGGCGAGCCTGAAGTTGGGTGCGTGGGCCGGGCTCACCACCATCGTATCCCAACGCGTTACTCCGGTGTCGACCAGCGCTGCGTCGATGCCCTGAGTCCGCGCACCAATGATATCTGTCTCGAGCTGATCGCCGATCATGAGTAGTGACTGATTGGGGCATTGGCGCTGCACTTCCCGAAACATTGGGCCGAAGGGCTTTCCCAACCGTGAGGAGGTAGGTCGCATTTGTGGATAGCGCTGCGCCAGCGCCGTCTCTAGCAAGAGCGCGGCGGCACCACTGGTGAATCCAAAGCCGCTCTCACCAGATGGATAGATGACATCCGGGTTGGGAACGATGAGCTTCGGAATCTCTCCCCTGTCGAAGTGACGACAGAGGTTGCTGAGGATGGCATCCATGGTCTTGAGAAATGGATAGCCTGCGTCGGCGCAGAGGATAAGGGCGTCCATCTTGGTATCCGCATCGGGCTCGATAGGTTCGCCACCGGCTTGGCGCACGTAGGTGAAGCTATCTTCGGGGCCGAGCACCATGCAGCGCGCCCCGACAAGGCCCGTCGTCTTGAAGAACGGTTTGAGTAGCTGGCCCGAGGTGAGCACTTGCTCGGGCTCGACGCCCAGGCCATAGCCCTGATAGAAGCTTGCGGCAGTTGAAGGCAGGCGAGAGGCATCATTGGTCACAACCTTGAAGCCCTTGCCCGCGTCCAAGATCGCTTTCAAGAAATCTGCGGCCCCACCCATGGCGCCGCTCGTATGCACCAAGACGCCATAGGCATCGAGCAAGAAGTAGTCGTAGCGCTCCAAGAGAGTGAGAGCAGTCGTCTTGGGGCAGCTGATTTGAGATAGGGGGAGCGGTGGTGGCAACGTTGGCATAGCTTGCGAATTCCTTGCTTGCGTTATAAACCCAACGGCACGTCATGGGTAGCATCGCATCCACAGGTTGGCTCTACGTAGCCGCATGCTTGGCAGCCCCGGCGATTTCGGGCGTTCTATCCGCTTGGATCTTTGGGCGCATCGACGCGAGACGACGCAAAGCCACCGGCGATCCCCAGGATACGATTCTGCGGCCCCCGGTCGACTACTCGATCTAGCAACCATGGACTGGATGCTCTCAGTCGGCGGCGTAGAGGTCGGCATTGTCTGGCTCGCCGCCCTCGGCTGCAGCGTTGGACTCATAGCCGGTATGTTCGGCGTGGGGGGAGGATTCCTACTCATCCCGCTCTTGCACATGGTTCTCAATGTGCCCCTTGCCATCGCCATCGGCTCTGGTCTCTGCCAGACCATTGCCACAGCGCTCGGCAGCCTGCTTCGCTATCGCAAGCTGGGCCACGCCGAGACAAGGCTAGACCTGCTGCTCATCGGCGGCAGCATTCCTGGCGTAGTGCTCGGAACGATGCTGCTCGAAACCCTGAGCGACATGGGCTCCGTAAACGTAGGGGGGCAAGGTCATCCTTCTAGTCCAAGTCATCGTGAGCGTGTGTTTCCTTCTCGTCTTCTTCAGTGTTTCTCTCATCCTCTGGTTCAAAGCCCCCGCATCGATCGACTCAAGCATCAAGCCAGGGCCGCTCTCCCGAATCCGCATCCAGCCCACCGTGAACCTCCCCATCGCTGAGTTCTTCAACGTCTCCGCGCCCCTGACCTGCTACATAGGGCTAGGCCTTGGCACCTTAAGTGGCCTACTCGGCATTGGCGGGGGCGTCGTGCTCATGCCGACCATGCTCTACGGCTTTGGTTTCAACATTCGCAAGGCCGCGGGCACTGGCATCGCCGTGATCCTCGTAGTCGCGGTCATCGGCACCCTCCAGCACGCTCGCCTCGCAAACGTTCATTGCGCTAGGCGAAGCTCTGGCAGAGGGGAAAGAAGACACAGTGTAATCTAGGAACTTTGCATCGTTGCCCAGCGGATGAGAGTTCCGCGTGACCAAGGCTCAGCCAGCCGGTTGGTAGCGAGTCTTGCGTGGACGAGGGGTGACCCCGTCTGCGAAGCGTAGACAGCGAATGCACGAGCTGTGTGATTGAGCCACGAAATTGTGAAGATGTAGGAGCTGATGGTTTTGAGGGCCCAGCAGGCAACATCGCAACGTCTGCTATTGGACTAGGGCGGTGTGATCCTACCGGGGTCGGTGAGCAGGGCGAGGGCATGAGGGCAACCTGGGAACCTGGGAAGCGCAGGCGTTTCCAATTCGCAAACAAGGAGCGGGGATGTGGGGCCTCGTTTGATCAAAGTCTCCAGGCCTTAGGTGGCAGCACGCAGCCGCCTAGGGAGCGAAGAATGTGTGCCGGATTGGTATTGCAGAGCCGAAGGAGAACGAGGCGAAGCAAGATGGGCGTCGGCGACTCGGAGCACTCCATAGTACGGATGAAGCCGGGGAACCAACCCATAGGACCCGGTGGAGGGAAGGGAGTGTCGGATTCGGAAACTGTTGAAAGGAAAGGGTGTAGATCTGACTGTGACAGTTCTCTTCTGGGAATTTCGGTGTGATCTCGTCGGTTAGAAGGGCATGGCATCGAGCGCAACGTCCCTTCACATCGCATTCCCTCCACATTCGACAG
>JAAEPE010000764.1 GCA_024222395.1 Myxococcales bacterium | reverse complement strand
CCGGAGCTGGGCGCAAAGTGAGCGATTCGATCGTGCTTGGGCACTGATCGCTGCCAAGTACCGCCTGGAGGTCACCACTCTAGCCAACGTGGTTCGGCTGCCACTCGGGCGCTAAGGTGTCATAGTCAGAGCTACACCCAATCGAATCCAGTTACCTATCCTTTCACTTCGTACAATGGAGATGTCACCTTCACGCCCCCAACCCTTGGCGAGCGAAGCGTCGACTTCAACACCGAAGGCATGTTGCACATTGGCCTTCTCCCCGGGCTCATCGAAGATGCGCGCCGTGACGGCGTCACCGACGAAGAACTCGAACCACTCTTTCGATCGGCCGAGGGCTACATTCGAATGTGGGAGCGCGCGGAGTCGCGGAGTCGGGAATTCTAGACAAGCGGGTCTGTCCAGATACTTCGTGGCCCAAGCATGGTGCAGCTGCTCGAACTGGCCGACTCGATCGAGCACAACTCGAAGCACGCCCACGTAGTCATCAATTGCGTATGCGATCGATCAGAGCAGTGCCGTAGACAGCACAGCAAATGTCGAGGTCGATGTGGGCTCTCCACTATGGGCATAGTTCGGTCGGCCTGACCACGGCGACCGTACTTGCGTAGAGTGCGAGGGCATCCCCTCACGGTGTCCACATGAGACTCACCTCTACAGCCCCCAGCACTGGTGGGGGCGGCCTGATCTCACTGGCTTGGCGGGACTAGACAATTGGATCGCTGATTGCACAAGGCAGATGCATACCTTCCCTTTCCTGTTGGAGACCACCAAATGAAGATTCTACAAATCGCCACACTCTGTCTGACCAGCAGCCTTCTCGCTTTCGGTTGCGCCCCCGAAGAGCCAGCTCCTCAAACTCGCTGCAGCGATGGCAGGTGTGACAGCAAGAAGACCACGTACGTTGCCGATTTCGACAAGCTCAACACACTCTTCCCAAGCTCTTGGCCAATGACCAAGATCGAGGACGCCTTCACGGTTCGAGTCGAGCTCGGCGAAGCGAGTTTTGATTCGCCCACTCACCTCTTTGACGCGCCCGTCACTCTCATTCCCTACAGCGACCAAGACAATGTCAAGGACGCCGCGGGCAACTTGATGGAACGACGGGACTCTGAGCTCGCCAAGTACTTCCCCGTCGGCGCCGTTGGCTTTGCTGTGAAGCACCATCGCCCCCAGTACCGCGATCTGAAACTCAATAGTGGCGGTCCTGAGATGAAGGAACACTTCAAGCTGCAAGATACCCACATCGAAATCGTGGTGGGCGTCGAGCGCGATGGTCAGCCTGGCGTCATTACCCTCAACAACCCACAATCCTATGAAGATGGCCTCTTTGGCACCAAGGACTATCCAATGTTCTTTGTGCGGCCCTCGTATCCCGATTACCTGACTTCGGAGCAACAGGTAGCCTTCGGAAACAACATTCGCACCATGGCTGCTGCGTTCAACGCCGTCTCCAACTTCCCTGGCGACTACAACGGTGGCGATCCTCTTGGCGCCAGAAACCCCGATGCGGTTCTAGAGCACTCTGCGATGATGGTCCGAGCCATCGCTGGAGACAGCACTGCGGTCGCCTTCTTCGAAGATCCCAATAACCTTATCTACTGTGCAGAGCTAGCCCACGTCTCTTCGAGTGCAGGGCTCATTGCTCCGCTGAACGCAAGGACCTTTGTTCCTCTCGTGGGAGAAGACACATGGAACAAGTTTGCAGCTGCAGTAGCAGCACACAACGCTGGCGAAGAGACAGCATTCCTCACGATGAACGACAACAAGAGGGTTGCTCTCGTTGGTCTCACACTGGCCCCCGAGGGGCTCTCCGCAGCACACACCTACGCCCCCGATGGGCTTCGCGAAGCCGATGCTGCCAAGCTCGCCTTCCAGCCTATGACGATGTCTGACATCGTCGAGGAGTTCCTGCGCACCCACATCCCTCGCGAGACCTTTGGTGAGTCTCTTGGTGGCGCACAAGCCGCTATTCTCACGGTCATGAAGCCTGGCCTCTTTGAGACCATGGCTATCGACAAGTTGGCTGAGAACGACCCCATCCGAATGGCAGTCGACGCACTCTTCGGCCAGATTGTTGCCGTACTTGCTAAAGACCACGGTAGCTACGAGAACTTCCGTGCCGCTATCGCTCCGTATCTTGCACAAGCCCAGCAAATCACCGGTCCTCGTGACGGCTCGGGCGCTGGCCTCTTTGTTCCTCCCAGCCTTCTTCATGTCATTGCCCAGGACAAGCACCCAGGTGGCCTCCTTGGACTCGACTACGTGGGACATGGGCTTCACACGTCACTCGTTATGCCTGAGCAGAGCGAGCCTACTGAGCCCGACCCCACCGAGCCTGCTCCCACCGAGTCGGATCCCAACTCCTGCGAAGAGCGCTGCGGCGACGAGTATTCAAATACAAACAGCTGCCAATGCGACGCCGGCTGCTCAGAATACGGCGATTGCTGTAGCGACTACGAGAATGTCTGCTCGCTGTAGTCCAGTGTCCTAACTGCTGCTTGCTGCAGCTGCCCATTTGTGGCAAGAATCGCGGAAGAGGTCTCTTTACCTCCTTCGCGTTTCTTTTTTTGAAGAATGGCAAGATCCACCATGAAAACACTATTCATCACCAACCTATCCTTGAAGAGGCGAGCCCTTCCTCTCTTCACGCTCCTCTCCCTCTTTGCTGCTGCATGTGGCGGTTCAAGTACCGCCACCGATTCCAGCACTCCGGTCATTGATGCCCAGGTACGCGAGCCCTCTAGCGCATCGGCTGCAGCGCTCGAAGCCACTGTGCGGCTCCTTTCGGAAGATAGGGTACCTCGAGATCATGCCCATCCTCAGACCCTGGATGAGATCGCAAATCACATCCAGGCAGAGTTCGAGGGCTTCGGCCTAACAGCAGAGCAACAGACCTTCGAGGTTGGCACTACGACCTATCGCAACGTCAGTGCGATGGTTGGTCCGGCCAGCGCAACACGAATTGTTGTCGGCGCTCACTACGACGCTGCCGGTGAATTGCCCGGAGCCGACGATAATGCCAGCGGCGTGGCCGGCCTGCTTGAGCTCGCGCGCATTCTCTCAAACCAGAGCGACCTCGCAATTCAAATCGAGTTCGTCGCCTATAGCCTCGAAGAGCCACCGTACTTCAGTACTGCCGACATGGGCAGTGCGAGGCATGCGGCTACAGTCACGCTCGCCGAGGTACAGCTCATGATCTCTCTTGAGATGCTCGGCTACTTCACGGACTCTCCTGGAAGCCAGCAGTATCCGGAGATTCCAGGACTTCCGCCAGGCTACCTGACGGAGCAATTCGGGGACGTGGGTAACTACATCGCGCTTGTTGGTCGCCCCGAAGAGCAGAACATTCTCACCCGCATGGAGGACACCATGGGCGCCTCCAGTAGTCTTGGTGTCAAATCTCTGGCCGTACCCTCCACGGTGCAGGGCGTCGCCTGGTCCGACCATCTCAACTACTGGGACCAGAACATACCGGCACTGATGGTCACGGACACTGCCTTCTACCGAAATGAGCAGTATCACGAGGCTGGAGATACTTGGGACCGGCTCGACTACGTACGCATGGGCCAGGTGGTCAACGGACTCCGAGACGCAATCGTATCTTTGGGCGCCGACCCGCTCTAAGCAGGTCGACGAGCCTTCCGAGCCCAAGAGTTGAAGGTCCTGTCGAAGGAGCACATGACCGAACTCAAGACGGAGGCCAAACAGCAGCTTCAGGACGCACAGAAGGTCCACCGGAGCGACGCCAAGAAGCTTGGCTATTCTGCTTCGCAAATCAAGCACGGTGAATCCCCGAGCATGGTCCGCAAGGGTGAGATCGAGGTGAAGCTCAAGGACGGAACCCGCATCGCATTCCCATGGTATCGAGTTGGCTTCGCAGAAAACGCGTATGCGAACACCGGCAAGAAGATGTTGGCTGGAAGCGGCGCAGCCGAAACCAATAAGGGTGGTATTCGCATTCATCACGGCGTGTTCTTGCCTGAGGTGGAAGCTCTTGCTCTCAAGATGGATCGCAAGCTTCGCCTCTCGGGAGACGCCCTGGCTGGACACGCAGTTCGCGGCGCCAAGGGAGGCATCGGCCCTGGTCGGGTTCTTGAGGTGGGCAGTCAACACAAGGGCACGCTCGCCAAGGGCGCTCACATTGATCCAGCCTCAGAGGGCATCAACCGACAACAACTGATGCGCAAGTTCGCCACGGCCTACAAGAAGAGCGGCGGGCAGGTGGGCATCGGTTCTGACATCCAAGCAGGAGACGTCAACACCAAGCAGCCAGAGATGATGGCGCTTGCGAAGCAGTACGCCAAACTCAGCGGCAGCAAGATTCCTTCCATCGGATTTTCCAGAAACAAACAGGTCAGAAGAATTGCCCACGGTGATCTACTTGTGATCTTGAGTAGGTATGTCCGAACACGACGAACGAAAGAACCTTCTTCAAAAGACTGCTGGAGGCCTCAAAGGCTACGTGAAACGGCTGTTTATGGCGCGTACGGTCAACGAGTTTGCCGAAGGGGTACCCTATCGCGCCGAGCAGGAACTGGGCTGGAATCGTGCGACGCTCAAGAAAGGGCTGCATGAGCTTAGGCTCCGTCCGGTTTCCCTTCAAAGGCCTAGATGTTCTCGGCATAAGTGGTGATCGTCATTTTTCATCCTTTCAGAGGCTTTCCGGTGTAGGTCCAGGAATATGGTTTCGCCAGGGTGGCGTTGAAATAGTTTATGAAGCTGTTGGGTGTGGATCAAAGAATCCCGACTTTTGGGTAACAGAACGCCAGCCCCGAAATAGGTTTTCGGAGTGAGGTGAAAGATGGCCCTTATCCATTGCACTGTGTCTTTTCCAATAACAGCAAGGACTCGGACCGACTCGGACCATGACAATAGTGACAGAACGCAAAGCGGGTGACAATATCGAGGAGATGAGCTTTGAGAATCTCTTGGGATTTTTCGAAGACTCGGGCGGGGCGCAAGAGCAGGCTTT
>JAAEPE010000763.1 GCA_024222395.1 Myxococcales bacterium | reverse complement strand
GGGTTCGATTCCCCTGCATTTCCGCCACTAACGACTCAAGTCATTGGGGGTCGCCCCTCTGGCTTGCTGTCTTTGGCATGTCGGTGCGGCGCTGGTTGGTCGAGCAGAGAGATGGCCTGCTCCTGCGCGCCTGAAGCGGAATGCATGTACCTCAGCGTTGTCTTCAGGTCCGAGTGACCTGCCAGCTCCTGGATGATGGATGACCTTGGCCGCAGCCTGCACAGGTTGAAGGGGACCTAGCGATGCGAGACAAACGAACAACGCGTAGCCGGCACACGCTCGCCGTCCCCGACTGGGGTGGTCTGCAATCCTCCTGCGTCGCATGCCCAAGCACCTGATTTTCATCGCTGAACCTGCAGTTTTGTACGCAGACGTTCTTCTTGCTTAAATTCCCGCGATGAATCAGGAGCCGCACGAAGGGAACGTCCGCCTAGCAACCGGCTTGCGTTGCAGCATGCTGGAGTGGGGACGCGACGACGCAACCTTAGATCACAGCGTGATACTCATCAACGGATTGCTCGATTTATCATGGGGCTGGGCCTCGACGGTCGGGGCCGGACTCGCTGGACGGTTTCATATCGTCGCACCAGATTTGCGAGGTCATGGAGACAGCGACAGAGTTGGAGTCGGCGGCTATTACCACTTTGTCGACTACCTCGCCGATTTGCACTCACTAATCGAGTCGGTCGGACGTGATCGCGTGTCGCTGGTCGGCCACCTAGCCTCGCGCTCCTTAACACGCAGCGTGCCGAGGCGATTCCTTCGTATGGCGGTGGTACGGCACCTGGGAGTGGTGGAGGCATCTATACGGGGACCAATTGTGCGGGGTGCTTGGCTAGTAATAAGTGCTCGTTCAGCTATTGGGGCACTGGTAGCTACTGTGGAAAGAACTTGTACGGCGGCTGTGAAGTTCGTGGTGCCTGCATCTAGTCCTTTGAAACGTCAAATCGTTCGCGGCACTTGAGGCTAGACATCATCGCCAGGCGCCACGAGAACGCCGCAACGATCATCACCACGAACATTCCGTTCAAGAAATGGAGCACCATCTTTCCCGGTGCTGCTTGCGTCTCTGCGCTTGTCGATCGCTTTGTTCAGCATTGCCACGTCATGGACATCGATGCCGACTCGTGGAGGGAGAAGGAGGCACGCGAGTTTGCAGCTAAGCCGACG
>JAAEPE010000762.1 GCA_024222395.1 Myxococcales bacterium | reverse complement strand
CATCAATGGCCCCCCTTACCGGCAGTCTTGCCGACGCTAGCTACAGCTTCATCGTTGGCGCGTACTCCGACTCGGGAAGTTCCCCTTTCTCTGTGCGCATCGAGCGCACAGTCACAAATGTGCATACACCGATCACCATCGGAGATTTCCTCGGCACCCCTCGGCCTCTAGATCCCGCTCCAAACAAGCTTGCCACCGCTCTCGAAGTCGAGATCGAGAACGAGGCGCCCGCATTAGGCGCGCCAACATTCCACATGCACATGTTTAGTGATGATGAGGGTACTCAGCTGCTTCGCATGTTCGCTCGCGGCTCAGAGCTTCGCGCTCCGGTACCAAACCTCCTAGGCAAGGGCGTCCCCGTATTCCCGAATGATCGCGACGTCTCCTGGACGTTCTACAGCATTCAGATTCCAGATCTAACTTTCGATAACTTCAACTACCGACACTTAAGGGCAAGCTATTGGAGCGCATACGCAGCGGATTCCTACTTTGTTCGCTTTCCGTAGCGCTCGCCTCCTGTGCGGGGCCGGGGCTGAGCGAAGACGCTATTTGCGATCCAGGCGAGAACCGCTGCAACGAGAATCGCTACCAGGTGTGTGGTGATCGAGGCGAGGAGTGGGTCGAACGTGCGAATTGTTCTGATGACGACCAGATCTGTGTCTTGTCAACAGGGTGTCGCGATTGCTCACCCAATACACGCAGCTGTGATGGCTTCGATATCGTTCGCTGCAACCCAGGGGGGACGGGATCCGATGTCATCGCGACATGCGATGGTGACGCCGGTGACGTTTGCAATAACGGAATTTGCATCAATGCTTGCCAGCTCTCAGAACAGAGCCGTGACTACGAGGGGTGTGAATACTGGGCTGTCGACCTCGACAATGCGGTAGTCGCAGACCAAGGCGCGGCGTCTGCACAGCAGTTCTCCGTAGTGCTCTCCAATGCCAGCGAAGTCAACGCTCTGGTCGATGTAGAAATCTTCTGTACCGAGCAAGATGCACTAAACCCTGGCATTGGATGTGTCGTTGGTGAGTTTGCGGCCGTCGAAGAAGGCATCCGCATCACACCCGGTGGCCTGGCTATTGTCGATCTCGATCCCCGAGAACTAGATGGCTCGAGCGCTCCCAATCTTAACGATGGTCCAGGCACGTTTCGCTCGATGCACGCCTATCGGGTGACCTCGTCTGCGCCACTCATCGCCTACCAGTTCAATCCGCTAGAAAATGTCAACGTCTTTTCCAACGATGCTTCTCTGCTCTTGCCTACGTCCGCTCTAGACGACCGCTACATTGTCTTGGGATGGCCCCAGACATTGGCTCTTACCGGCGATCCTCTAACCAACGGCAGGATTGATCTAAGAGCATTTCTTACCATTGTTGCTGTCGAGGACGAGAGCCGTGTCGTGGTTAGCCTCTCCACCGACATCCTGCCTGGGTCGGATATTCCAGCTGCCAAGGCGGGGGACGAGCTCGTTCTCGAGATGAGCCGAGGTGAGGTAGTCAACTTGGAGACAGATGGCTTCAATGCCGACTTCACAGGCACCGAAGTTCGATCCAATGGCGCAGGCAAGCCGGTCGCTGTCTTCGTGGGCAGCGAAGCTTCAGACTCACCATTTTTCGATACCTTCCTGGAACGGAGCTGCTGTGCAGATCACCTTGAGCAGCAAGTCTTTCCCGAACGCACCTACGGCAATAGCTTTATCGCGGTGAAGTCTCCGTCTCGCTCTACGTATGTCGAAGCCGCGGGTTGGAACGTGGCAGTCGTGCCCGATGAACCCGAATGGTGGCGCGTGATGGCCACCACCGAAGACACCCGAGTCCGCACAAACCTGCCGCCCCCCTACGATCGCATTCCGCTTCAGCGCGGAGAATCACAACTCATCGAAGCCGAGCGCGACTTCACCATCACTGCCAATGGGCCGATCGCTGTCGCCCAAGTTCCTGGCTCCCAACGCACCACGGGTATCCCCTCCACCTTGCCCGGCGGTGAGCGTCCTCCCGGCGGCGACCCCTCACTTATTCTCCTGCCCCCGATCGAGCAGTGGCGCACTCGCTACCTCTTCCTCGTGCCCAACAAATACGCCTTCGACTTCTTGCTGATGGCAGCCCCGATGGGCACCGAGATCCTCTTCGACGGCCTGCCGCTTGGCGAGGTCGTTCCCGGTTGCGAGTACGAGATTGTCGGCTCCCTTGGCGAGGGTAGCCAAGCTGTGGAGTATCAGGCCATTCGTTGCCCTCTATCCGACCCACATCCCGGTGACGCAGGGTTTCAGGATGATGGGGTGCACACGTTGGAGGCGGTGGGTGGTGCGACCTTCGGTTTGGTGGTTTGGGGGTGGGATAGCTTCGTGAGCTACGGCTACCCCGGTGGCGCAAACCTAGGTCTTATCAACATCTTATAGCCGTCCTCGCCAAATAAACGGGATCACAGGTCACCTGTCGGAGCGACATTGTGGCTCCAGATCCTTCCCGAATTGCCGAGTCATCCTAGACAGGGGGGTGCTACTTCCATGCGCAAGGGGCAGAGGATGACTTCGGAACTAGTATCAATTCGAGACCATGAGAGGCTGCCGCTTATCATAGAGCGCTGCACAGAGGGCCTTTTTGAGGCCCATGGCATAACGGCGACAAGACAAGCGGCGGGTCCGGAAAGCTACAAGCAAGGCTCCTGTGGCATCGTGAGAGTCGCTGGCAAACAGTGCGAACTAACGACCGTCCTGGTGTGCCACCACGGCCTCTTGCGACGTACGCACCCGGGGCGACTTCTGATGCGCGATTGGGTTGGGGAGCTAGCCAATCAGCTGGCTGGTCGAGTGAAACACGCACTGTGGAATCACGGTGTGAGACTAGCCTACGTGACCCCGCCGGCCTTCATTGACGCAAGATTTGTCAATCTCGATATCGATGGGGAGAGCAACATGTCAACTCTGCACTTCGTGGCCAACCGCTATCCAGCCGCAGTATTGATCGATGGCTTTTTGGACAAGGACCTGGCGTTAGAGCCAGCGGATGTAGAGCCATGCGTTGCCGAGGGGGGCGTCGTAATGCTCTGAGGGAGAAAGAGGAAGATGGGAATACGAGTAATGGTTGTAGATGATTCGAGAAGCGCGCGCCGCGCAGTCTGTGATGTATTGGTGCTCGCGGGCTTCGAGGTTACCGAGGCTATTGATGGACAAGACGCCCTCGCACAATTGGCAACGACTACGGGCCTCTCGCTCATCCTGCTGGATGTGAACATGCCCGGGAAGAACGGTGTCCAAGTACTGCGCGAAATACGAGAACTTGACGGCGAGAGCAGACTCGTACCTGTGGTCATGCTGACGACGGAGGGACAACCAAATCTCATTCGCGAAGCACGATCCGCAGGAGCCAAGGCATGGCTCGTGAAGCCTTTCGACCCTGTCCTGCTCGTTGCGGCAGTATCGAAGCTCGCAGCGTAAGCGAGTTGAGACACGGCGCCAATCCGCACTCTCTCTTCTAGAATTCTAGGCTGAGCCCCGCACCCACGGAGCGCTCACCAATGTGAGGCGTAACCACTAGGTTGCGCTTCTTTCGTTTTGCTCGCGCTCGACGCTCTTTGCTTGTCTTGCTGCCGCCGTGTACGACCCAGCCCTGGTAGCCGAGATAGGCCGTCGCTAACGCTGCAACGGCCGTTCCTGCGATGAAGAGGTTGGCTTGCGAAGCCGCATCCTCACCGTCCTGGCACGCACCGAGGAATGCCTCCAAGGCGCCATTATTGTCGGTGGTGATATCAGCGTGTCCGGCTCGCCCACACGATTCTCCGGTTCCGATGGAGCCACCTGCAATTTCACCGTAGGCATCGGGATTATTCATCTTGAGCGCGTCCCAAGCGTCGACCTTGGCGTCTTTGAGCTCACCCCAGACTCGCAGTCCGTTGTAGGCCCAACCCGTAGCCATTGCTCCGGTGAGAAGCACGCCACCGGCAAAACCAATCTTCCAGATGCCGCCGCCATCGCCCTCGTTGCCCCCACTTCCACCGCCCATGGACTGGGCGCTAAGACTAGTACTGAGCTTCTCAGTCTCGCCGGCCGCAACTGCGACCTCGGCCTCGTAGCGGACGTAGCCATCGGCTTCGATGGTGACCGTATGAGTGCCCTCGCTAAGGCCGAGCACTTTGGCTGAGCCGTCGCGCAGCGTGGTGGCAACGCTGCCGTCGATGTAGATGGTTGCCTTGTCGACGTTGGCATCGATAGACAGAGTTCCAGATTCGGGTACGCCGATGAGGCGAACGTAGAGTGAGCGCGACCACTTGTTGATCTTATTGCTGTGCAAGTCTTCTGCGGGAATCAGCTCGCTCGTGGCCTTCTCCATCTGCTTCGTCTTGGTGTTGAGCAGCTTGAGAGAGACTTGGTAGCCGCGTTGCTTACGTTCGAGCTTTCCGTAGAGAAGGCGGTCGGCTCCCAAGTCGGCACCAATTTCTGCCATGCAGTCTCGCCCTTCGTCGCTGCAACCAGAGAGTAATTTGAGCTCAAGGAGGTCTTTCTCGCTGTTGGGAGCGAAGGTGAACTCACCGTCGGGGCGTTTGGCTTGAACCCGGAGCTCCTGAGCCAAGTGCTGAGCTGCGCGAGTGGTCTCCTTGTCGACGTTCCCGTTATCGATGACCTCGAGAGCGAGGACCGCGATGGTGGGCTTGGCCTGGGCCACGGCATTGTGGGAAATCAGGGTTAAGAAGGCAGCGAATAGAAGCCAGAAGCTCTTCAATTGCGGGGCTCTCATGAGGGTCTCCAATTGGAGGCGGGGGCCTCCAGCGTGCTGGGATTATACACATATCCTGCCGGAATGAAGGGTTTGACAAGTAGGCCAGTGATAAGTCCCTGCTACGCTCTAGGCTCGTGGCCTATCGACTCCCAGGCTCTCTTACTGCCCGAATCACCATAGGATTTGTGGTGCTCGTCGTGACGTTTGCCGGTGTTTCGCTCTCGAACGTACGAACCATCGAGCGCCTTAATCAGTGGATTCGAATCACACACGACGGATATTTGCAGTTGGCCCTGGTGAGTGGGGATCTCGACAGCACCCAGGTCACACTGCGCAGCTATTTGCGCGAGGAACTCGGAGAGGAGAGTTCAGAGCGCAGGGCTCGCTCACGCCTGCAGAAACTCATCACCCGCCGAGCGGAACTTCTCGTGAGGTCCGAGGGAATCCTAGCCGACGTCGGCTCCCTCGTGGCCAGCGACTCGACCCACGAGAAGGTCAAGAAGCACTATGCCGAGGCCGAGACCATGGTGCAGCGCATACGAACACTTGTGGATGAATCGGCAGCGAACTACGAAGCATTGCTCTTGCATCCGCCCATTGCTCGTTCGGGCGACCGTCCGCGCACCGACCAGGAGGTTGAAGTGCTCAAGGTGCGCACCAAGCAACTTCTTCTCGACTTGAAGATCGGGCAGCTCAGCGAAGTGCTCAAGCATGGCGCCACCAAGATGGTCCTGCGCCTTTCAGTGAGACTCGATGTCTTGTCCAGGCGGATCTGGATCTACACCCTCGTCTTCAGTGGGCTCGCGCTCGTTCTTGGCATCCTTATGACGATCGCCGCCAGGGTCATGCTCAGGCCGCTGCAACGCCTGGGAGACGCGGCCGGACGCATCGCTCGTGGAGACTATGCGCATCGCATTTCCGTGCGGGGCCCCAAGGAGATAGCCGAGCTCGCTCAGGAGTTCAATGTCATGGGGCAGGCCATTGAAGAGCGTTCGGTCGAGTTGGTTCGCACCGAGCGCCTGGCGACGGCTGGAAAGATGGCCGCGATGATTACCCACGAGGTTCGCAATCCCCTCTCTTCAATTGGTCTGAACACAGAGCTTCTCGAGGAAGAACTTGCTGCCCTACCCGAGGATCGAGCACCCGAAGCGCAGGCGTTGTGTAGGGCAATCACAAAAGAGGTAGATAGGCTTACAGAGATTACAGAGGAGTACCTACAGCTCGCTCGCTTACCCACACCAAAACCACAAGAAGAATCCCTAGAGCGCATAGCCGAGAGTGTCGTTTCGTTCAATCGTGACCAACTCAAGTCCCGTGGCGTATCCGTCGATTTGAGTATCGAGGAAACCCCCTCACTATCCCTCGACGAGGGGCAGATTCGTCAGGCGCTACTCAATCTCGTCCGCAATGCGGTAGATGCCGTACAAGGCCAGGAGGAGGCCAGTGTCCTCGTTTCAGTGAGAATGAGCGGTGGCCCCGGAGAGGGTGGTTCTGTGCTACTTGAAGTAGCGGACAATGGCCCTGGGATACCCGAAGAGATCATGCCCAGGATCTTCGAAGCTTTTGTTAGTGGCAAGAGTTCGGGGACGGGACTCGGCCTTGCTCTTACGCAGCAGATCATCTCGGATCACGGCGCAACCATAGAAGCGCGCAATGACGGTGACGGCGGAGCGGTGTTTTGCATTGAGTTCCCACTAGCTCCAACAAACGCACCAAGCTAGGATCGTTCATCAATGAATGTAGAGGACAAGCGCAAACACGGCGCCGACCGGAGACCCGTCTCTCTGGTCGTTGAATATGATGGCGCCGACGACCTACTCCGGGATTACACACAGAATTTGAGTAGCGGCGGTGCCTTTGTACACACGGACAGAGTGCTAACAGTCGGCGATGCGGTTCGGCTGCAGCTCTCCTTTCCGAGACTGCTTTCCCCTCTCTGCATTGAGGGCATCGTTCGTTGGGTCCGCCCGACCGCCGAAGGAGATAGCGGCGCGGGCATTGAATTCGTGAACTTTGATACGGAGATGCGAGCCTCGCTCGATGCGGTACTCCACCAAATTCACGATCGTGATCCCGCCTTGGTTCAGTCGAGCCTGCGAGTGCTGCTCGCGGAAGACAATCCTCATGTCGCGCGTCTGATACGAGAAGGGCTCGGCTCAGGTCGCTACTCTGAAGCCGATTTCGAAATCGAGGAAGCAGCTACCGGCACCGATGCCATGGCTCTCCTGTACGCCGAATCGTTCGATCTGCTTGTTGTCGATATCAACTTGCCCATCATGGACGGCGCGACCCTCATAACCAAACTCCGACAAGATGCGAAGTTTGCAGACTTTCCGATCATCGCAGTCTCTGCCGGAGGCAACGCCGCTGCTGAGGAAGCTCATGCTGCTGGGGCGGATTTCTTCTTAGAGAAGCCGATGCGCCTGCGCGAGATTATCGAGACGATGCGCAAGCTTCTCGACATGGAACTCTGAGTCGCGACGGCCTTGCCGTCAGTTGCCCTGCTGTTGCCAAGGTCTGCGCCAACCCCCCGGATGCACTTCGATACGGGGACCCGTCCTGGAATATATGGTGTCTTCCATAGAAGACAGCACCGAAACCCGGAGATGCGCCCGCATTGTGCGCGCAGTACGACGAGAATCATCCTAATCTGACTCAGGTGGGAAGTGTCGTAGTCCAGGAGAAGAGCCAAGCTCATGAGACCTTCGCGCCCGGACAGAAGATCCACCTGGTCGCAATCGAACCTCGGCGCAGAACTCGAATCGTCGTCTTCGTTGAAGAGTCATAACGACACCAAGAGGCTAGTCAGAAGTGTTCCAAGTCTCGAACAACCGAGATGGGAACGCCCGTCTAGGCTAGCGCTTCGCTGCGTTGTTCGCCTAGCCTCAGCCTCGATTAGGAGCATATGCTTGCTAGCCTCAGCCTCGATTAGGAGCATATGCTTGCTATGGGTTTAATGGCAGGACGGCTAGCTTTAGCGGCGGTAGTCTTACATCCCTGGGAACTTCAACGGTGAGTGCAGCGGGCCGATACCCTTCCTCGCGAACCTCGATCTTAACCTCCCAGTGATCGTGCCCTCGACTAACAGCTCCTACCGGATGGGTGACCAGATCGTGCTTGCCTTCGATGACTACGCCTGCGTTTACCGTGGTGCCAGAACCCTCTCGCAACGGAGTCCGTTCCACGCGAATGGAAAATCGACCATCGAGGTCTGTCACAACTGGACCTATCTCTACCTTATGAGAAATCACAAACACACGAATGTCTGGCAAGGCTTTGTCGACGAGGCCAGCAGAGCGGACGTGCCCAGAAATCACGTACGACTCGTGAATCAGAGGAGCAACCGCAGGCGCCCAATCTCCGCGATCCGTGCGGAAACACGCGGTGCTCGATATCGTGAGAGCACACAAAATGGTGATCAATAGACTGCGAAGCATGAAGTACTAGTATCAGTTCTAACCGACGAATGCGAGTAGTGAGTCGCTCCTCTCTATGCCTAACCTCCCGTCAAACTCGTATCTATGGCCAAGCTCCATGTGGCGATGTCCCGTCGCTTGTTAACTTTCGGTAGCGGCTCAGTTCCTTCTACGCGGCCATTTGCTCCTCGTCAACAGCATTGTTGATCTCCAAATCACGGGCCTCTAAGTACAGCACCAGTTTTGACATATTCTTATGGGTGTAACTCTGGCTATGACACGTCAGCTCCGGAGCGGCAGCTGGATTACGTTGGCTAGCGTGGTGACCTCCTCCATGCGGTAGTCGGCGGCAATCAGTGCCCAAGCTCTGTCGAAACGCTTGCTCTGTGCCCAGCTTCGAAGGGTGAGGATGGCCTGTCCGCCTTCGTGGCCCCAGCGCATACCGCT
>JAAEPE010000761.1 GCA_024222395.1 Myxococcales bacterium | reverse complement strand
CTTGCGCTTTGCTCTGTGCCCAGTCCTTGATGTGGCCCAGTCCTTGAGGTGTCAGCAGAATGATTCGCGCTCGTTGCACGATCGCATGCGGTGCACGATGTCGACGCAGCAGCAGCTTTAACTTGCGCCGCTCGCGTCGAAGGATGTTGAGTCGATTCGGGGCCTGTCCTCTGTTCATGCAGACTGAACCGCCCGAAGGCTCAGATTATTTCCGGAACCCGGATCGAATTTCCGGCATCCGGTACTAGGTAGGGCAACGGCATCTTCTGCAGCTAGCCCGGCACCCTCCTGGCCCCTAGCCCGCACTGCAGCGAGCTAGTTCGAGTTGCAGTCGACCAAGCGGCCCGCCTACCCTGCGAGTAGCGCCGCATCGCGGGCTGCCTCGGTAAGGAGCACGGTCGTTTTTGCCCGGCGCAGGACTCGGTCTGCAACAGTTCCCAAGAGCCCACGCAGCCCCTGAGACTCGTGAGAACCGACAAAGACAGCATCTGCAGGCAGCGACTCGGAAAGCTCCACCAGGGTCGTCGCAGGGCGCCCTTCTTCGACGCGCAAACGGAAGCGCTTGTCATCGGGGAGCTCAGTGGCAAAAGCCTCTAGATAGCCCACGTGCTGCTGTAGTCCCGCTCCAAGCGCAGAAACCAAACTCTCGTGCCCGGTATCGCCAAAGAGATGAGCCGAGTCGAGATGGGGCGGCTGCCAGCCGTGCACCAAGTGAATCTCACCATCGGCAGAAGTGAGTTCGCAAGCGAGTTGGACTAGTGGTGGCGACGCGGGTGAGAAGTCCACGCCCACCAAGACCTTCTTGTACTCGGCAACATCGGCATCCTCCCGCGCCACCACCACGGGACATGGAGAGTGCCGAGCAACCTGTTCTGCAACGCTGCCCAGCAAGAACGGCCCCAAGCCTCCGCCACGAGAGCCCATAACCACGTAGTCACACCGTGCTTCTGTGGCCAGCTTGACAATGCCCTCGGCCGGCGCGCAGGCCTTCACATGAGTTTCAACTGCAAGGTTTGCGCGCAACTCCTCGGCCACTTCTTCGAGCTTGAGGCCTGCCGCCGCCAAGTGATCGCCTCGAAAGCGCTCGATAACTTCGGCGGGTACATAGACCGGCTCAAAGGCCACTGTGGAGAGTTCCAGCGGAGCTGCGCAGTGCAAGAGCCATACAGAGGCATTGAGCTGTTCTGCGAGCACTCTTGCCTGCTGCAAAACGCGCGGCTGCTCGCTCGAGAAGTCGATTGGGACGAGGATCTTCTTGTTTGGTGCGGGCTGTGTCATGGCAATACCTCAAGCATAAACGGTGCCAGAAGTTCCAATCCACACGGAGTCGAAGCTACTCGAGGCAAGCCGCGACACTTGCGGCCGTGGTCTTTTCCTGAAGGCACTCTATCTGCTCCTTGCTCGCATCGTTCTGACAGCCAGTGATGCAGTTGAGCAAGCCAGGGTCTTCGACGCGCTCCTGCATTTCTTGGAACTCCGCCTCCCTCTGCGCGCGGATGACGGCGGCCTGCTCTGGCGACATATCTTTCACTTCCTGATCAACTTTGTCCCAGAAAGTCAGCTTCATGTAGTTCCAGCACCCACGACGACAATCCTCAATATCTGGTTTGTTGCACGCAAATGCGGAGACCAGGAAGAGCGTCATCAACAACCATGAACAGCAGCGCATGGCCGCTGGGTATCACAGCCTCGGTCGCGACGCTGCGTCAAATCGATAGAGCAGGCCAAGATAGGCTGTCTGCCGCCGGAAGCGCAATTCCTCGGTGGCGAATTCATTGCCGTAGACGGCAACTCGCAGCTCCGCCCCCCAATTACTGCTCAGATCTCGCGCCAGATGCAAACTCAGCGAATTGCGATTCTCATCTTCAATCGAGACGAAGCTCTGATTCTGAATATCCCGCGCCAAGAGGAGCGGATCGAGGAACGTGTTCAGACGAACAATGGCACGTGCGGTGAGAAAGACCTCGGCGAAGAGCTCGCTTGTGAAGCCGAATTCGACGTGCTGCCGCAGCAACGCTTGGCCATAGCTATTCGAATCGACGACCTCTGCACCGTAGAGCAGTGAGTAGATCTGCTTGCCAGTGTAGACGCCTTCGACCACCAAGGAGTGATTCATATCTCCACGACTCTCATCGGTGGGCACGAAGCAGTCTGGTGTCGGCATCTCGTCTGGAGCGCAGGTGTTTCGAAACGCGGCTCCTTGGTAGCTACGCATGCCGAGGCGATAGGCTGCTCGAAAATCCAAGAATGCGGCACTCTCATCGGTATCAGGATCACCAATCCAATGTTTGGAGGCGTATTGCAATCCGGCTTGGGCACCGCGCCAGCTGTAGTCCGAGTCGGGTTTGTATTCGAAGTCACGTACTCCCAGAAGCAGGCTGAGCTGGTGGCCATCTTCACTCGGTACGCTTAACCCGGTCCCAAGCTCACTGGTTCTGAAGCTACGCCCGCCTGCTGGACGATCGCCCTCTCCAAAGGGGCGAATGTCAATCGCGTCGTAGTAGTTGCCACGCAAGGCCAGCGATGCGCGCGATGCTCCCAAGCGGCGCTGGTATCTCAGGTCGGAAAGAACCATGGCCAGGTTTTCGCTCTGTCCCGCCGGTACTGCAAAGACTTTGCTTGCACCGCGCAAATCCAAACGCAATTGGCTGCCCTCGTCCGGTCGTAGCGTCATCTCGTATCGGGCACCCGATCGCATAAGAGGACCAGCGTCTACGCCAGCAACTTCACCATCGAGAACTTCAACTCGATGCAAATTGCTGTCGTACTCGGCGCCAGATTCTAGACTGATTTTCCACGAGCGCTTGTCCTGGCCTTCGGCGCCGGCGTCGCGGGCGGCGCCCCCGAGGGCTACCAGCGCGCCGGCGACTGCACAGAGTTGTTTTCTCATGGCAAGGGGGCACATGCGTCACTTCGAGTGTCGTCGCAGGTGCGCGCGAATACGCGCTTTGCTGGCTTTTAGGCGACCCAGGCGGCTTTGCACTTGCTCGTGGGCTCTGCGAGCGGCTTCCGCCTTTGTGCGGGGGCTAGAAGAGCTATGGGCACGTCTGAGGGCATCCTGGGTTCCGACGTCGACCACATCAGAGAGAACGACAGAACTTGCCTCGAAGCTCGGCCCAAGGAAGCCCAAGTCCCGGTTTGGTAGCGCGCCCGCGTCGCCTTCGGCTCCTGCCCCGGTCTCGTCGCTAGGATCTTGGTCTGACTGATTTTGGGTGCCTTGACGGCTCAGACCATTGCTGGTCCGCCCAGTCGAGCGTCGCACATTGTCATCGTCAAAGGCCCCGAGTTCCTCGGATCGGTCGCGCTTGCTACGCAGTGCATCCATGTGACCGTAGTGCGAGGCTCGGCGCCGCAGTG
>JAAEPE010000760.1 GCA_024222395.1 Myxococcales bacterium | reverse complement strand
TGACGCCTTGCAACGGGCGCTCCAGCCATACCTTGCTCGAATCCAGCAGGAGTACATGGATATCGTGGAGGAAGAAGGGCGTGCCTCCCTAAGGTGACCTGATCAGGTGCAACACCGCAATAACTCGGAACAAGCCGGTTGACCAACGTTGGTTGCATTGGTTTTGTTTGTTGCATCGGTTTCTTCCCGGTCAGTCACTCGATTGAGGGGTGGAGCCAGCATGCTCAAGGTGGCGACCCGCGTCTGTTTGTTCCTTCCGCGGCAGCTGTGTCGGTGTCCGTTTCGTCCTTGGTTGCACGAGAGGCAGCGGCTGGCACCACCATATAGTGGGCGAGCATGGTCTTCACGGAATGTCGTTGTGCGGCGGCCACTTCCTTCATGGTATGGTACGAGACCGGTACCGACATGATGTGGGTCGAATATGCCGCACGTAGGCGTTGGACCGGTCGTGACCAGGGTGTTTTTGTGTCGGGAGACGCCATGGCGTGACCAAGCAAATGGGACAAGTTGATCATGGTGATGGATTTGTGTGGACAGTATGAGAGGTAAAGTGCTTTTCTGGATGCTTTGTACGTACAAGGGACGACCACAGATCGTGGAAATGTGCGGATCGATTCCAACAGCACGGCACGGAGCTCATCCTTGATTGGAATCTGTGCTCCCCCTTTCCTTCGGGACACCTTGTCGTGCCGAATCAGAATGATTGCGGTATTTGGTGTTAGGACGAGGTGGTTCTGTCCCGGCAAGGCTTTGTCAACGCCATCAATGATGGACATTGTCGCCCAGTCGGCTCGGAGCGGCGGCTGCATGGTGTACAAGCACAGGGCAAACCACTGCCAGTACTGGATGGTGTGCTGTGCTGGGCCCTGGTCTTCCTGGTCTTCCTGGTCGAGCTGTTTCCTGATTGCGTCTCGACGATGGCAGATGTCTTGGTACGTTTTAAAGTCTTCATCTGGGACATTGTGCGAGGCTTGCTCGTCGGCACGGAATCGCAGCTCTGTGGCTTCGTCTCTCCATTTGGCGGTGATGGCATGGTCACGTCCGAGTTCCCGCCCCAGTACCGAGGCCACTGGGAGCATCATAGATGACAACACCGACAAGTTGGTGTACTTTTCTCTCATGTATGCATACAGCTCGTCGACCTTGGGGACCAGCCACTCCGAATACTGTTGGACCAGGGAATCGCTCACCGGTGTGGTCCTCTTGAGGGCATGCATGGCTCTGTAGAGCGTCTTCAGCTTGGTGACGTACGAGGCCACGTCCCATGGATTCTCCACGTACGCTCGAGGGTTGTTTCTCATGCATGGTGGGAGAGAGAAAATTTCTGGAAATTTTACGCACCGATCGAGACGACTCTTCAGTTCCGCTTCGTATGACTGTGCGTAGTGATTTGATTCGGCATGCATTCCTGTCGAAATGACATTATCCGGTTCTAGCAATAAGTTCGCCAGGTTCTCTCTGTGAGTTGGCAGCTGTCGGAGGCGGTGAGGGTACTCTACTCTACAGCGTTACTTTGAGAGTTACCTTGAGGGACGAGTTTTCTATTCCTCCTCGAGGAGGTTGTATGACGTGTCAGCAGCACGACTGTACGTTGGAGCAGTCAGTGGGCGGTGTCTCCGCGCAAAGTAACCCTTGAACGCTTTTGGAGAGACGAGCGGACGTGCCACGGCTGAATATAATGTAGTCCAGCGGTGACCGCGTTTGATAGCCATGGAATCGGTCTCGTACGAGAGAACCGCCTGCGTCTCGCGCAGGAATGGTTCTCCGAGCAACACGTCGTAGCCGTTG
>JAAEPE010000759.1 GCA_024222395.1 Myxococcales bacterium | reverse complement strand
TACCTGTACCGATGGCACTCGTTCTCAGTCTCTAGGAAGTTGCTGGCTCATTGGGCGTAGGTGGTGTTACAAAGGCGCGTCGTTACGTGGAGATACCTCATGTTCAGCATATTCCGTCGCAAGAAAGATTCTCCATCGCAGCCTCCAGCGCAAGTCGATTCGCCGGAGTTTACGTCTGGTCCTATCGAGAGTCCGCTGCTGATTGACTTTGCGCCCCGGAAAATCCGCTATGCGGGCGAAACACAGGGTGCATGGTTTGCGAGCTACATCCACGAAGCGGGCCTCCTCGTACTCGACAACGACGGGGGCGTGCAGCAACAACTGCCATGTCCCCCGGTAGATCGAGTCGTCAAGGTCGGGGACCGTCTGGTGGGAATCGACTGGCAGCACGCTTGGGGACGCCGGTGGGGCTATTCGAGTGCAGGCGACCGTGAGCACGCTTCTGGCTACGACGCCATGACGGGCGACCGGCTCTGGCACAAAGAGCGCGGGCTCGGCGCGATGGTTGCTGGCAAGTATGCACTCGGGCGCGACAAAGCTCTGCCGGGTACTCCCTACGAGTTGTTCGAGCTAGCGACCGGCAAAGCACTTTGGTCGGTTACGACCTATGAGCCAGCAACGGCAGATGACGGCACTACACTCTATCTCCTGGAGCAAAGCGGCAAGATCCGCGCTCTAGACATCGCGACGGGCCACGAGCGGTGGGCTGTTGAACCTGACGCCCCACGACGGAACAGCGGCTACCTGTGCCGGGTTCTGCTGCCGACCGAAGCGGGCGTCTGGTATGTCGCGCACCCGGAGGACGAGAAGGCCCTACTCATCTGTCTTGACCCCAGCTCCGGGGATGTCACCGAGGAGGTGTCGTTCAACGGTTGGGTCAATAACTTGGTACAGGTCGCCGACGGGATTCTTGTGGCTCACGAGTTTGGCGTGGCGCTGCTTGCGGACCGCAGCTTGACTCCGGTAATCGACAACCTCCCGGAGGCGACGTGTCGGAGCGATGGTTCTGGGCTGGTTTCCTATTCTTCGGACCGCACTACGTTGTGCTGGGCAGATGCGCCCACGACCAACGTCTCTTGGTGCAAGCTGGGCGACGATTGGCATGGTCTTCGTGTAGACGATGGCGTCGCAACGCTGTCATCCGACACCAAGTTGCTTCGCTGGCCGCTGAATTACCGGCCCAAGAATACGACTGGCCCGGTCGAGGCAAGGCTCAGTTGCCCCTCGCCCGATGCGTCCGACTTCGAGCCAGCGATGGTCTCTTTTGCCGGTCCCGCACTGGTGACGGTGCAACATGAGTCCCGTGGACGCCTTGTAGTGAAGATTCCAAACACAGGACTCGCCAAGGGGGACTCCGTTGCCATAGGCGGGTTTGTCGTAGGACCGGGCGGTAGCTCCAAACCGACAGCCATCGAATACCGCGACGGTTCCGGTGAACAGGTCCGGCGGTACACAGGCGATGCACAGCCAAATGATTCTGAAGCCACGGAAGTCGGCAAGCTGGTGAAACCCAAGAAGGCTGGCGTACCGAAGGCAATCAAGAAACTCGTCGCGACGCTTACCGAGTTTGGTCTCATCGACCCATTGTCCAGCGCAGACCTCCGCAAGCTGTCACAGCGCATCTTTCCCGGTGGCGAACTCGATGACAGCGCGGCAGCGCGTGTACTACAGCACCTCCACGGCGAGACCGGAGCCCTCTCTCGGGGATTCCTTTGTC
Source organism: Myxococcales bacterium (assembly GCA_024222395.1). Classification (GTDB taxonomy): domain Bacteria; phylum Myxococcota_A; class Polyangia; order Haliangiales; family Haliangiaceae; genus NORP324. The sequence goes on along the minus strand of JAAEPE010000759.1, from coordinate 44,284 downwards.
ACGACTGGCGCTTCGGGCAAGAAACAGACGACGTGGTTGCCGAGTTTGCGACTTGCCTCACCAAGGAATCCATCGAGATTGCCCAGCTCGGTCAGAAGCCAGACGAGCTACATGTGCGAACGACCATCCGCGGCGAAGAAAATGACGCATGGGCTGACCTCAGCGAAGGTGGCCTACAAGCCCTTGCCTCATTTATCAACCGACAACTCGAAGCTGCCGGTTCCGAAGTGCGTGTACACACCCTTGCGACCGACGGCGATTGGCACGCCTATCTCATTCGGCCTACCGCCGAGGCGTCAACAATGTCCGCTTCCGGCCTGGCCGGAATTGAAGGCGTGGCTTAGCGGTTTGTGCCCAAGCGCCAGTGCCAGCGCCTCCGGTGTTTGCCCGATGGCAGTTGCGTGCGCTCACGCTAGACGAGACAATCGCGCTGATACCGTTGGTCACAAGTGGAGACTTCGATGCAGGCCATGGAAAGGTCGGACCTATGCTCGCCAATGCTGTCGAAGTGGGCCAGGCAGTTTGCATAGTCGAAGTAGCTCTCTTCTTCCGGACTCGCCACCGGAATCGATCCGCACTGGATGAATTTCCAGCACGCATCTTCTGGGCTTTCAATCTTCTCGCCAGGGCAGAGCGGAACACCGCTCGTGGCCGCGCACCCCGGGTGCAGAGCCTTCGAAGTCGCAGGCGCCAACCAATGGGGCCTGCAACAGGACCAGAGCAACAGGAACTCTCGCTGGCATACCGTACGATTCTACCAGGACTGCAAGTGCGGCCCCAGTTTCCGACCTCCCTTAAGACTCGTCGACTGGCGGCTTGGGCTTGGGCTTGCGCTTGAGGGCAGTGAGCGGGACATCGGGTATCGCAGACGCGAGCAACTCGGCGACGTCGAGAACGTCAACCTCTTCATCCATGTCACGAGTCTTGACGCCATCGGTAACCATTAGATTGCAGAAGGGACAAGCGACCGCGAGTGTCTTTGCGCCAGACTCCAGGAGCTCGTCAGTGCGGTTCTCGTTAATTCGCGGGCCATCCTCCTCGAGGAACATGCGACCGCCGCCGGCGCCACAACAGAATCCGTGGCGCTTGTTGCGGGCGACCTCCACGAGTCCGCCTTCGGGGGTAACAGCCTCGACGATAGCGCGAGGTGCGTCGTACTCGTCATTCCATCGGCCGAGGTAGCAGCTATCGTGATAGACAACTTTGCCCGCAGCGTTATTCACGGGCACCAGGGCGCCAGTCTCGATGAGATGAGCTAGGAGCTCCGTGTGATGCACGATTTCGAAGTCACCGCCAAACTGTGGATAGTCATGGCGAAGCGTGTGCAAGCAGTGAGGGCACGAGGTGACCACCTTGGTTGCACCAACCTCCTTCAGCGTTTCGATGTTGGTCTCGGCCTGCATCTGAAACAGCATCTCGTTGCCAGCCCGTTTTGCCGGATCGCCAGTGCATCCTTCTTTGTGGCCGAGCACCGCATAGTTAACTTTGGCTTGTTTGAGAAGGCTGACCATCGCCTTGGTCTGCTTGATGATGCGTGCATCGAACGCGCCGGCACAGCCAACCCAGAGAATGTACTCGGGCGTCTCGACATCGTCGATGAGTGGCACATCGAGCCCTTCGGCCCACTTCATTCGATCTCCAGAGGCAATGCCCCATGGATTGCTCTGCCTCTCAATGTTGCGAAACGTGCGCCCAAGGTCCGCAGGCGTCTTCTCCTGCTCGAGTACCAGGTTCTGTCGCATCTGGATGATCTTGGCAGGGTGCTCGATGAAGACCGGGCAGACCTCTTGGCAGGCGCCACAGGTCGTGCAAGACCACAGGGTATCGGTAGCGATGCGCCCACCTACCATGGGAGGCATTGCTTCAATCTTCTCCTCGAGTGCCTTAAGTTGGCCTTCCACCGCTGACTTGTCTTTGCCGCCGAGGCTCGCAAGTTCGGCTTCGAGCGAAGACTTCTCAGTCTGAAGGGCGTCGTGATCCTGCATCTCGTAGCGGATGTCATGGATGAGCTGCATCGGTGAGAGATTCTTCTCTGTGTTGTACGCCGGGCAATAGTTCGAGCAGCGCGCGCACTCGGTACATGCGTAGGTATCCAGCAGAGACTTCCAGCTGAACTGAGTGACCTTGCCAACGCCCCACTGATTCTCGTCTTCGAGGTCAAGCTTCGGCAGGTCCATCTTCTTCTCGCTCAAGTTGCGAGTGAAAATGTTCGGGAGGGCACCTATTAAGTGAATGTGCTTTGAGTAGGGAAGGTAGTTGAGGAAGGTGAGCACAATGATCATGTGCAGCCAGTAGGCGGCCGATTTGATGAGTTCAAGCTGCTGCGCGGGTGCGCTGCCTAGCAGCTTCGCGACCATATTGGAGACTGGAGCCGCATCGAGGTAGTTGCCCGTTGCGGCAAAGGACATTGCTCCATCACTTCCGTGAAAGAGAAGGTGGGTGAGCATTAGGGAGGCTATGGCTCCGAGGATTACCCCCGCGTCCATGTTCATTTCGATGAGCCTCGGTCGCAGCACGATTCGGCGGAAGACGGCCCAACAGACCATCGTCAGGACCACGAGGTTCATTAGGTCGATCGTGGCGCGGACCGGGTAGAGAAGCAGATCGGGGAGCAACGAGTTGAGACTGAGCGATGGGATAACGCCAGTCACGATCATCTCGGTCGTGCCTAGTGTGATGATGAGGAAACCCCAGAAAATGATGAGGTGGTGCCGGGAACTCATATGCCCTGGGCCGTGTTCAGCGACCTTCTTCTGGCCGATGAAGTAGATTAGGACCGAGGCGATTCGCATCGGGATTTGATCCAGGCGGGGGCGAGGATCTTTGCCCCCGCGAGCCGCGGCCCTCACGAAGGCCTGCATCGTGCGGGCGAAAAAGCCGAGTGCTAACGCCAAGATAACGGCAAATAGGTAGGGTGTCATGGGCGACCCGGTCATATCACAGCGATATTCCCAGGAAAAACACCCATACCTCAAAAGGGATAACATGAGATCGGCTCCGCAGCGTAAGGCCGCACACATGTAACATCTCGCTGTGTAACGAGTTATGCGGCTGGATGCGAAACACATTGCGCATGCTAGGAATAGTGTGCATAATTAAGGACCTAGGGACGATTTGCTGAGATTCTAACTACTACGATGTTCAACGAGCCTTCTTCTGCACCAACAAGTGATTCTGAGCCCAAAGGGAACTCTGAATCGGCCGGTGCGCCAATTCGTGCTGGCAGGGAAGTGGGTGCCTATAACACCCTTGTTATCAGCGATTTGCACCTAGGGGAGGACCTCTCACCGAGTGCAGGCGAGGCCAATACGCTGCACATCGATATCGTCGAGAGGCAACTAATCAGCTTCCTCCGCTACTACGCTCGGAGGCGCGAAGATGGCCGTCCTTGGCGACTCATCGTCAACGGTGACATGGTCGACTTCGTCTCTATCGCCATCTTCCCCGACCACCCAGACTTCGCCGGCCACAATGCCTCGGTCGAGGAGCAGGAGTTTGGGCTCAAGCGCTCGCCCTCTGTGGCGATCGCCAAGATGCAGGCGGTCACCAAGCGCCACCTCGGTGTCTTTCGCGCGATGGCTCGATTTCTCTCTCGTGGCAATCGAGTCGAGATTCTCTCTGGCAATCACGATACCGAGTTTCACTGGAAGGGCACTCAGGACGCCTTCTGTGCAGGCCTTGCTACGGCCTGGAAGGGGATGCCCGAATCGAGGCGGCCCGGTGCGGTTTCGCCCGAAGAAATTGTTGTGGGCGTCTCGTTCCACCCTTGGTTCTTCTTTGAGCCCGGCGTGCTCTGGGTTGAGCATGGGCACCAATACGATGAGTGCTGCTCGCTCCGTCATCAGCTCTACCCAAGGCGCCCCGAGAGCGACGAAATCGTCACCAATGTCGATTCTGCAGGCGTTCGCTTTGTCACGAGTTATGTGGCGGAGGCAGAGGCGCAGAACATGGATATGTGGTCGTTCGGGGGCTACCTCCGCTTCGCCTTTGGTCTCGGTCTCAGGGGCTCCATGCGCCTCGCCTTTGGCTACTACAGCTTCGCAAAGACGTTACTCACGGTTTGGCGGGCTGAGTCCAAGCGCGGGCCCGCCGGGCAGAAGATCCGCCAAGCGCACGAGGGTCGGTTGGTAGCGCTGGCCGATACGTGGGCGATGCCTCTCGGGGATGTGAACAAGCTTGACGATCTCGCTCGCAAACCCGTCGTAAACCAATTCGGCAAACTCGCTTCGGTGCTCATGCTCGACAAGATTGCCTTCTATGGGCTGGGCATCTTTCTGGCTCTGCTATCGCTAGTACTCTTCAGCGGTGCTCTGGCACTCTTGGGTATCGTTGCTGGCGGCGTGGTTGGCGGTGGCCTCAGCCTCTGGTCGAGCCGTGGCCGTGAGGTCGACGCGACAGCCACGATGGAACTCAACTCCGAACGCATCCTCGGAATCGTCGATGCGAAGTTTGTGACTCTTGGGCACACCCACGAGCCCGTTGCTAGGCAGCTCGACAGTGGCTCCTGGTACTTCAATACCGGCACTTGGGTTCCAACAGGGAAGCCGGGGCTACTGCGCTGCTTCACACATCTAGTCGTGCATCACCGAGCTAGCGGCCCCGAGGCTCAGCTGTGCCAGTGGCGAGATGGAGCAAGTCGCGCATTTACACCAAGCTGGAGAGCGGGCGCGATAGAAAGCCCAGTTGAGCGTCACTCGCGCACGGGGGCGGATAGGCCAGCAGTCATCGCCTCGCCATTGAGCGAGTGCTCGGAGTAGTTCTTAACTACGCCTACTAGACCGCCGAGCGTAAACAATGATCGGTCTGATGGTCCTACTTTCCCGATTGCAGCGTTGCTCATTTCGTCATTTGCCCCGGCATAATCCTCATTCGCGCCTTGCACTCGAAAAATCAGAACTCACCAACCTCGATCATTCTTTTCGCTAGATGGTCTAGCCGGTGGGTGCGGAAAGCACGCTTGGCTTTGTTGAAGATTTTGTCTTGCCTGTGCTGACGAGCTTGGCGACGCTGCTTGCTGCGATGAATTGCCCTTCGAGCCCCAGGCTCGGAAGCGTCTGCGAGCTAGCGATCCACAGCTGCTTCACCCCACTGGCGTAGGGCAGTGCTCCGAGGCCGAGGTGTGGGTCTGGCGGGCTTTCCCAAATAGGTTCCGGGGCCAGGGCGGAGCCCAGGTCTCGTACGGTGCCCGGGCTCGCCTCTTCGTGGGGGCTGTCGACAACCTCGATATGCGCATCGAGGAAGGGCATGCGATCCTGGAGATGGGCGAGAAGGCACTCTCGCATCCCGCTCAGGTTTGGTTCTCCGTCTTCATCGAGAGGGGCGAGCCCCTCAGCGCAGATGATGGCACGCCCCTGGCTGTGGGCAGGGCGAGTGCTGATTAGGGCGAAGTTACCAGATGTCGGTGGGGCGCCGGGGTCGAGGAGGCTCGCAGATAGGTCAGATAGCCCCTCGGGAAGGCCGCTCGTGTGCACGACTAGGTTGAGCGTGTAGCGATAGGCGATGGCCTGAGGGAGCGGGCCGAGGCTCGCCAGACGTTTTCCAGCCTTCACTCCGAGGACTGGGATGAGCCGCTGAACGGGCATGGCAGCGATTAGGTGGTCGCACCGCACTTGATCGTCGACGGTCTCGAGACCCGTGACTTTGCCCCAACTCGTACCAATTCCCCTCGGCACGACCATGCGCCGTTCGCCGCTGTGCGACTGAAACTTCTCAAGGAAGATCGAGCGCCACGCAGTCGATTCGCCTGAGAAGGATGGCAGGCCTTGCAGGACCGACGCGAGGTTGCGAGCTCGGGCCAAGCAATCCTCCCCGCTCCCGCCACTCACCGCTAGGTGTGCGAGCTGCGCTGAGAGTTCTTCTGGTGCCGAGCTGTCCGAGCCAATCCAGGACTTCGCAGCTTCGTCGGCCTGTGGTAGCCGCTTGGCGAGTTCCCGCCGCTCCCAGAAACTGGTGCCTGGCATAGAGAACGTGCTCTCCAGTGCAGACTCGACTGCAGCCTGGCTCATCTCGGATCCGAGTAGCCACGACGGGTCTCCCCCCGTCTCCCGTCGCAGCGTGCGGGCAAAATTCTCCGCCTCCCCGTGGACTTCGAGGCGCAACCTGGGTCCGAGAAACTGAAAGGGTGGGGTACGTACTCCGAGCCTTCGACGCAGAAGGTGGTCGAAGTTGAGCTCCGTTGTCACCCGCTCAACGCCTGTCCGCGAGAGGCCGCTAAGGACAAGCGGGGCCGATGGAACTGTCTCGTCGCCAAGACGATAGCTGGGGGTAGCTTTGCTCGTCTCGGCCAGAAGAACTCGCATGCCGCGACTGGCGCATAGGGTCGCGGCTAGGAGTCCGGCGAAGTCGTCTCCGAGGACGACAAGATCGTAGCTGAGGGAGGCCATGGGAGCTTAGGGATGCTGAGAGACTATGCCTTCTTGCACCCTGAGTGAGCCTGCCGCGAGCAACTTCGTCGCCCGCGGCAAGAGGCGATGCTCCAGGTTCTGGATACGAGCGTGCAGCGTCTCGGCGGTATCGATGGGGGATACCTCGACGGCTTCTTGGAAGATGATTGGGCCAGTGTCAACTCCTGTATCGACGAAGTGCACGGTACACCCGCTCACCTTGACCCCGGCAGTGATGGCCTGTTGCGGGGCGTTGATTCCAGGGAACGAAGGGCAGAGTGCCGGGTGGGTATTGAGGATCCGATTCTCGAATTTCTCAACGAAGAAGGGACTGAGGATTCGCATGAAGCCGGCCAGAATGACCGCCTCGATGCCGTTGGCTTCGAGGGCCTCGAGTAGCGCATCTTCAAAGGCCCTGCGCGTGTCGTGATTTCGGTGGTTGATAACAAGGTTTGCAAGACCGGCATCCGCGGCTCGCTCCAAGGCGCGCACACCTGGCCGATTCGAGACGACGAGGCAAAGCTGCGCTGGGCCAAGCTCACCGCGACTAGAAGCGTCGATGAGGGCTTGGAGGTTGGTACCAGAGCCGGAAACGAGGACGGCGATTCGCACAGCGGCTAGAACCTAACCTCGCCCGAGCCGGGTGCGAGTTCGCCGACGACCGAGGCCCGATAACCAAGCCGCGCGAGCTCGCCGAGCGCTGCGTCTGCGTCTTCGGGGGAGAGAACGAGCAACATCCCCAAACCCATATTGAAGGTGCGGCGCATCTCGAATGTCTCGATGCCAGCTGTAGCGATCAACGAGAAGACCGGCGGAACCGTCCAGGCCTTGGTGTCTAGACTGATATTCAGCGCGGGGTTCTTCTGCAGCATGCGAGGCGGATTCTCGATGAGCCCGCCCCCTGTGATGTGGGCTGCGGACTTCCAGGGAATGCTCGCCTTCGACAACCCGCGAAGAGCAGATACGTAGAGCAGCGTTGGTTTGAGCAGTACGTCGGCGACGCTAGCCCCATTCAAGAGGTCGGGGGTCGCCTCGTATTCGAGTGCGAGTTCTTCTAATAGTACCTTGCGCGCAAGGGAGTGCCCATTGGAATGCAAGCCAGAGCTCTCGATTCCGACTAGCACATCTCCCGCTGAGAGAGTCTCACCAGTGCGGATGTCGGAGCGCTCGACTACGCCGACACAGAATCCAGCAAGATCGTACTCACCTGGTTGGTAGAGCCCAGGCATTTCGGCGGTCTCCCCACCGATTAGCGCGCATCCACTCTCGCTGCAGCCCTTTGCGATGCCCTCGATCACGTTGGAGGCTACATCAAGATCGAGTCTTGCGGTCGCAAAGTAGTCGAGAAAGAAGAGTGGCTCGGCGCCGGTTACGATAACGTCGTTCACGCACATGGCGACCAGGTCGACGCCGATGCCTTCGTGACGTCCAGTCGCCAGGGCGGTCTTGAGCTTGGTGCCGACGCCATCGGTGCCGCTCACCAGTACTGGCTCGTTGTATCCCGCAGGCAAGCCGCACATTCCGGCAAAGCCACCGATATTTGCGAGCACTTCGGGCCTGTGGGTCGCCTTCACTGCGGGCTTTATTCGCTCGACGAGGGCATCGCCTGCGCTGATATCGACTCCGGCGTCTTTGTACGTGAGTGCCATCGAGGTGAGGGTGCCTCCCTGCCAGGTCCTGGTCAAGAGGGCTCAGCCTTCTGCGTGCTATAGTCGCCCTGCGTGGCAGGAGCCGAGACAGAAGTACTAGTCGATGTGGTGATCGTAGCGCGCGACTGCGCCAGAGCGCTGAAAATGACCCTGGAACGAGTACCCAGGCGTGGCATTCGCTCAGTCGTCGTGGTTGACAACGGATCGACAGACAATAGTGGCCAGGTCGCCCGCGATCTAGGCGCAATCGTTCTCCGCGCACATCGTGGCGGCTATGGCAATGCCTGTCGCCGAGCCATTCGTCATCTACATGCGCTTCCCAATCGCCCGGGCGTGGTCGTATTCATCGATCCGCTCGGCCCAGAGGATCCGGCCGGGTTGCCACTGCTCTTGGCACCGCTCCGCACTGAAACAGCAGAGCTCGTGCTCTCCACCGACGTGGAGAAGCACAGTGATAGCGGCCTCCGAGAACGGGCAATGCTGGGCCTTATTGGCGTGCTCTATGGCCACAATTTCAGCGAACTCTCCGGATTCCGCGCAGTGAAGTATCCAGCCCTGGTTGCTCTCGGTATGAGCGCGGAGGGCGATGGCTGGGATGTAGAGATGCTGGTGAAGGCTGTGCGACTTGGCCTGCACATTTCCGAAGTCCCCATCGCACGGGCGCACGAAACCGGCGAGGGCTGTCAGCGGAGGCGTGGTACCGGTCGCAAGCTCATGCGCATCTTGCGCCATGCAGCAGCCCGTTAGCGGGCTGCTCAATCAACCTAGGAACCGGTGTGGAACGCCAGAGACCAGACGGCAGCGCCGAAGGTGCGAAACACTAGGCGGCGATTTCACCGTCTCGGATCTTGGCGGCATGGCGAGCTAGCTTGTGATCGGCGTCGCCCTTCGCATAAATAAGCGTCTCAATCTCGGGGGCCATCTGCATAAGCTGATCGGAGAGGGCTTGAGATCGCGTATCGGAGAGGACTGAGCTGATGAGCACCACCACAAACCGGTTTTCCCAGATGTCTCGGACTGCGGCTGAAGCGGAATCGGATTTGATTACGGCGAACCCTTCAGCTTCCAACGCTCGGGAGAGTTCGTCCCGGCGGCTGGCGATTTCATCAACGATAAGAACAGACTCGCTCATTAGATGCCTCTTTTTCTAAACTTTAAGTAGTTTGGGCGTGCCTAGAAGGCCGTTGAGGCGTCGATAGCAGAGGTTGGGGGATCCGGTAAAGAAAAATGGTGACCCTCTGCCAAGCACCTTGCCAGCAGCCAGCGGTTCGGGGTAACTCTCCGCGTTCATGGCATGGTGGTCCAGAAAAAAGGGGTTGCCCGCAGAGGGCAAGAAGTCTGTTCCGAAGGGCCTATGGACCAAGTGTGAACAGTGTGGCGAGTCACTCTTTGAGAAGGATCTCGAAGAAAGCCTGCGAGTTTGCACGGCATGTGGCTATCACTTGCGTCTCCCGACCCCCGCAAGAGTAGCGCTCGTCGTGGACGAGGACAGCTTCGTTGAGCACGACGCTGGAATGAAGAGCACCGATCCTCTCAGCTTCCATATCGACTCGAAGAAATACAAAGACTCGCTCAAGCGAGCGGAGTCCAAGAGCGGCCCGGCTGATGCCTACCTGAGCGGATCCGCAACCATTGCTGGACGCGCCTGCGAAGTGGGCTTCTTTGTCTTCGAGTTCATGGGTGGATCCATGGGATCGGTGGTTGGCGAGAAGATTACTAGGCAGCTTGAGCGCGCACTGGAGCGTCGAGTGCCAGCGCTTGTATTCTCAGCTTCAGGCGGAGCGCGCATGCAAGAAGGCGTGCTTTCGCTGATGCAGATGGCGAAAACCTCAGCGGCGCGAGCTCGGCTTCAGGAAGCCGGAGTGCCGTATATCTCGATTCTACTCGACCCGACCACGGGCGGTGTGGCGGCATCGTTCGCCATGCTCGGCGATGTCATTATTACCGAGCCCAACGCCCTGATCGGATTCGCCGGTCCCCGGGTCATTGAGCAGACGATTAGGCAGCAGTTGCCCGAGGGGTTTCAGCGCTCCGAGTTCTTGATGGAACACGGCATGCTCGACATGGTTGTCCAACGCCACGATCTCAAAGATACGCTGGCGCGCACCATGCGCTGGTTCGCCGGTCGTCGCGCTGAGGCCTAGGCGCATGCAGGAGGCGGCGTACGAGAGCTCTCTCTCATCGCTCTTCGCCGCTAGGCGCTCTGGGATCGACTTCGGCTTGGAGCGCATGCGCGTTTGCCTCAAGGATCTGGCGCTAGAACATAGGCCGCTCGCTACAATTCAGGTCGCTGGGACCAATGGCAAGGGCTCGACGTCAGCATTGCTGGCCAACGTGCTTACTCGCGCCGGGCTCCGCGTAGGTGTCTTCTCTTCGCCGCATTTGCTCTCGATATGCGAGCGCTTTCGAATCAATAGTGCTCCGGTCGCTCGCGAGACTTTCGTTAGCGCCTTTGATGCGGTGCAGACTTGCGCAGAACAGCTCACATTCTTTGAGTACATCACAGCAATGGCCGCATGGCTCTTCGACGAAGCTAGGGTCGACGTGGCCATCTACGAGGTTGGTCTCGGTGGGCGTCTCGACTCTACGACTGCGGTTGATGCAGACCTCTCCATAGTCACGGGCATCGGCCTCGACCACTGCGATTTTCTCGGCGACACCCTGGAGGAAATTGCATTAGAAAAGGCCGGCATCTTTCGATGTGGGGTGCCTGCAATTATTGGCTTGGCTGCGGAGCGCAAGATTCGGGAGCTGATGGCATCGCGGGCGGAGCGCCCCGTGATGGTAGGGAGAGTGCACCTTGAGCAGATTCCCGAGATGCTTGCACTCAGGGGGGCACACCAACGCCTCAATGCTGCCGCAGTTGTTGCGGCGGTGGTTTCACTGCGAGAGCGCGGGATCGATATCTCGGAGGAAGCACTCAAGGTTGGCTTGGAGACAGCGACGCTTGCCGGGCGGCTTGAAGAAGTAGTGCCGGGCGTTTGGATTGATGGGGCACACAACTCGCAAGCATCGCTCGCTCTTTCCCACGCGCTTCTAGAGCAGGAGAAACTGACGATGGTCATTGGGCTTTCGAACACCAAGGACATAGCGGGCTTCCTCGAACCGCTACGCGGGCACTGCGCAAGGCTTATCGCAACGTGCGCAGAAGGGGAGAGAGGGTATCCGGCCGAGCAGGTTGCCAGCCAAGCCGCTCAGCTTGGCTTTTCGGCGATCGAAGTGCAGCCGGTTGCGGCGGACGCTGTAGCAAGGGCACGAACATACGGGAGCGCGGTGCTCATAACCGGCTCGCTACTGCTGCTCGGGGAAGTTCTTAGCTCGCTCGGTCGCCCTGGCGCGGACCCGCGGCTGGTGACGGACCCGGGGAAGGCTTGTTGCTAGGATGCGAATTGCGGCAATATCCGACCTGCATATTGGCTCAACGAAGCAGACGGACTGCTTCCGTCACGGTGTCGGCGAGTTTCTGAGTTTTCTCGACATGCTTGAGGCGAACCACGATCGCATTGTGCTCTTGGGAGACATATTCCAGAGCGAGTACGGTGCTTGGATTGGTCCGAGGACGGCACAGCGCCAGCTCGCCTTGGCGCAAGCGAGAACGCCCGCCCTATGGGAGCGATTTCAAGATGAGCGATACGTGTACCTGCACGGGAATCATGATGAGGCTTCCCGGCAGGCTAGTGGTGCTCGGATGGACTTGAGAGTCTCAGAAGACGGATTTGCCGTGTACTTCATCCACGGTCACCAGTACGACCCGCTACTGCGGAACTTCTATCCCCTTGCGAGAGCGAGCACGTGGCTCTCGGGGCGGGTGCGGCGAGCAGGCTTGCGCTCGGTGGCCGACTGGCTAGAGCATCAAGACGTCTCAATCAAGCATCGGAAGTTTCAGGGTGCCGGTGGCCCCTACGCCAGTGGGGCAGAGCGGCTACTCCTGGAGCAGGCGGCTGACGTTGTAGTGATGGGCCATACCCACGTGCAGAGGCGACTTAAAGTGGGAGGGGGCATCTACGCCAATACAGGCACATGTAGCCATGGCCAGAGGATGTATGTGAGCGTCGATACTGCGGCCCGAAACGTCGCGTGCTTGCGCGGATAGCTGTGTGTGGGATTATTGCTCGTATGCGCCAACTCGTTATCGTCGCTCTCTCGCTGGGGTTTAGCCTTGGCCACAGTGGTGCGCCAAGTAGTGCTCATGCGAAGAAGATGATGGCACCGCCGAAGCTGGAGGTGTGCTTTGTTCCGCTGGGCAAGCAGGATAGGGCCCTTCTTGCGGTCGCCCAGCGCGGGACTGCCTATCTCTACGGCGCTGAGACCCGGCTCTTGCCAAAGCGCAAGCTACCAAAGGAGGCGTATTACAAGCCCCGTCGTCGGCACAGGGGAGACGCTATTCTCGACTATCTCGATGCCGAGGCGCAGCGACTTCCCGCCGGCGCCCGCTGCGATGTGATGGTGGGAATCACCACCTCTGATATCTCCACGACAAAGGGCTCTCACAAAGACTGGGGGATTCTCGGGTTGGGGGCCATTGGCGGTCGCTCTGCTGTGGTTTCCAGCTTTCGCATGAAGAAGGGCGCGAGCAGGAAGAAGCAGAAGCGGCGCATGGTGAGCACCGTGAATCATGAAATTGGACATGTTCTCAGTGCGCCGCATGGTGGCGCGCCCGGGTGCCTTATGAATGATGCGCAAGGCACGGTAAAGACAATCGATAAGGAATCGGGGCTTCTGTGCGAGGAGAGTCGCGCCCTTATTGAGGCCCATACGGGGCGGCGGCTGCCAGTCATTCGCAGCTTTGACTGGGCGGCGTTGCTCGGTCGGTGAGAGCGCGGAGCGGGGCTAGGCGGTGATGAGGTGCGGGGCGCTCTTAGGCTGAGCGCGGCAGGGACGGGGTGCTTGTTTCACAAGCTCCCTACGCGGCTGTGTGGGCACTTGTTCCACAAGTGCCAGATGTGCCAGGGGCCGGGAACGCCTTGCAGACCTCGCGCACCTCGCCTGCGATCCGCTCCTGCAGCCCCTCATCGCCCACGCTATTCGCCACTTCATTCATCCAATCGGCGATCTTGACCATCTCTGTCTCGCCCATTCCCTGGGTAGTGACAGCAGGCGTACCGATTCGAAGTCCCGATGGGTCGAAGGGCTTCCGAGTATCGTAGGGGACCGAGTTGTAGTTCGAAACAATGCCCGCTCTGTCGAGCGCCTTCGCGAGTACCTTGCCTGGCAACTCTTTGTTTGTGAGGTCGATGAGGATGAGATGATTGTCCGTGCCGCCGGAAACCAGTTCGAAGCCATGCTCGGATAGTCGCGCCGCCAGAGCCTTGGCATTGCTGACGATCTGATGCGCGTACGTCTTGAAGCTATCCTGCTGCGCCTCGTGGAGCGCAACCGCCAGAGCTGCTGTGGTGTGATTGTGCGGCCCGCCCTGGAGGCCGGGGAAGACCGCTCGGTCGACGGCCTTGGCGTGCTCTTCGCTCGCCATGATCATGCCGCCGCGGGGGCCACGAAGTGTCTTATGGGTGGTCGTGGTGACCACGTCAGCGAGGCCGACAGGTGTCGGATGGGCGCCGCCAGCAATGAGGCCGGCAATGTGAGCGATGTCTGCAAAGAAGAGTGCGCCGCACTCCTTGGCGATCTCGGCGAAGGCCGAGAAGTCAATCGTCCGCGGAACCGCAGTGCCGCCCGCCCAGAGCACCTTGGGGCGCTCCTTCATGGCCATCTCGCGCACGTGATCCAAGTCGATGCGGCCCGTTTCTTTGTCGACTTGGTACTGAACCGAATTGAAGAACTTCCCGGAGATGCTGACCTTCCAACCGTGGGTTAGGTGGCCACCCGAGGGCAGGTGCATACCCATGATCTTGTCGCCTGGCTCGCAGAACGCCAAGTAGGCGGCGAGGTTGGCAGGAGAGCCGGAGTAGGGCTGTACATTGGCGTGTGCACTTCCGAAGACGTCTTTGGCTCGGTCGATGGCCAATTCCTCAATCTGGTCGATGAACTCTTGGCCCTCGTAGTAGCGTTTGCCGTGGTAGCCCTCGGAGTACTTGTTGGTGAGCGCTGAGCCCGTAGCCTCCAGAACCGCCGATGAGACAAAGTTCTCGGAGGGGATGAGGCGAATCTTCGATCCTTGCCTTTGGGTCTCCTGAGCAATTAGACGTGAGATTGTCGGGTCGTTGGCTTCGAGACTGGAGGGCATGGCGCCTAGAATAACCAAGCGGGCGGCACTGTCGACCCGCGGAAGGATCTGATTTTGCCAGGCAACGACATTCGTCCCAATGTTCACCCGTCACGGGAGGAGTTCTGTCGCTCAGCAGAGCAGGGCAATCTCATCCCAGTCTTCCGCGAAATCATGGCCGACTCTGACACGCCGGTCTCCGCCTACGCGAAACTTGGTGCTGGCGAATACAGCTTCCTGCTTGAGTCAGTCGTAGGGGGCGAGAAATGGGCTGCGTATTCTTTCATCGGCGTGCAGCCCCGGGCCGTGCTTACCTCTCGAAACGGACACGTGACGTTGCTCAGTCATGATGTCGAAGGGCAGGGCAAGAGCCAGACTCGTTCGTGGACCTCCGACGATCCGGCAGCTGCTCTCGCTGAGGTGATGAAGAAATACCGTCCTGTTGCATCCGAGCACCTCCCTAGGTTTTGGGGAGGCGCCGTGGGATGGCTCAGCTACGATGCGGTTCGCTCGTTTGAGAAGTTGCCGGAGCTAGCAGCGGACGAACTTGATGTTCCCGAACTCTGCATGGTGCTCACGGATACTCTCGTCATCTTCGATAACCTTCGGCAATCCATCAAAGTCGTGGCGACGCCATTCGTCGAAGCAGGCGCAGATGCCAGTGCGGCGTATGAAAGTGCGATCCTTCGAATCGACGCGATTGTCGAAACCTTGCGCACTGAGCAGCCAAGACTCCGCGAGATGAGGCCCCCGTCGCACGAGGAAGATGGGTCTGCGAGTTTGCGTTTTGGTGGTATGGCCGAGCCTGAGGATTGCTTTGCCAAGGACGATTTCCTAGCTGGCGTCTCTCGTATCAAGGAGTACATCCTAGCTGGCGATATTTTTCAGTGTGTCCTTTCTCGTCGCCTCAAGGTGCCGCAGGGGGAGGTCACACCGTTCGATGTCTATCGCGCCCTGCGCGTGGTCAACCCGTCGCCCTACATGTTCCATCTAGAATTTCCCGAGGCCCAGGTGACTGGAGCATCGCCTGAGACTCTTGTGCGCTGCGACCGCGGCCGAGTTGAGGTGCGCCCTATCGCGGGGACCCGCCCACGCGGCACTACAGTGGAAGAGGATGAAGCTCTCGCGCAGGAGCTCCAGACGGATCCCAAGGAGTGCGCCGAGCACCTCATGCTCATTGATCTTGGCCGCAACGATGTGGGGCGGGTGTCCAAGACAGGTTCCGTAGTCCTGAGCGAGAGCATGGTTATCGAGCGGTACTCCCACGTGATGCACCTAGTCTCGAATGTACACGGCGATCTCAAAGACGGGCTTCAGTGGGACGATGCACTTCGAGCAGCATTTCCGGCTGGCACGCTTTCTGGGGCACCGAAGATTCGGGCTATGGAAATCATCGAGGAACTCGAGCCGACCCGGCGGGGCGTCTATGGTGGGGCCGTTGGCTACGTCTCGTATTCGGGCAACATGGATGTTGCAATAGCGATCCGCACTCTGGTGACCAAGGGCGGCAACATATACGTGCAGAGCGGAGGGGGCGTGGTCCATGATTCGTCCCCCGAGGGAGAGTATGAGGAGACGCTGAACAAGGCTCGCGGGGTGTTGCGGGCGGTGGCGCTAGCCGGCGCTGTGGAGCCGTCCACATGTTAGTGCTCATCGACAACTACGACTCCTTTACCTTCAATCTCGCCCAGTACTTCGGGCAGCTCGGCTGTGAACCCACAGTCATCAGAAACGACGCCATCGATATGCAGGCTCTAGCCGATTTTGGGCCGAGCCGCATTGTCATCTCGCCGGGGCCGAAGACGCCCTCCGAGGCAGGAGTCTCGACGGCTGTCATCGAGCATTTTACGGGGCGCGTGGGCATCTTTGGAGTTTGCCTCGGGCATCAGAGTATCGCGCAGGTCTTCGGTGCGGCGATAGTGCGAGCCGAACGAGTGATGCACGGCAAGCTGTCGAAGGTATTCCACGACGACAAAGGGGTCTTCGAGGGACTGCAGAACCCGATGATTGCAACCAGATATCACTCGCTCCTTGTCGAGCGCGCGACGCTACCCCCTGTTCTCGAGATCACCGCAAAGACCTGGGAAGATGAGATCATGGGCATTAGGCATCGGGACTTCGTGGGCACCGCGACTCCCATAGAGGGGGTTCAGTTTCATCCCGAGTCCATCAAGACCGAGGATGGCATGGGCCTTCTTCAGAATTTTCTTAGGCTATCGGAAGACTAGGGCGGAGTGTCGAGTATGTTGGAATTAAGGACGGCGATTCAGAAGGTGGTAGACAGGGAGGACCTGAGCTCCGCTGAGGTCTCAGAAGTATTCGGGCGCATTATGGATGGGGAGGCGACGCCAGCGCAGATTGGTGGTCTCTTGATTGGGCTCCGCATGAAAGGGGTTACCGCTGACGAAATTGCGGGGGCAGCCCGCTCGATGCGAGAACGCGCTTTGCCTATCCACTGCGAAGATCCGGACCACGCAGTTGATACCTGCGGGACGGGCGGAGACGGCTCCGGGAGCGTGAATGTCTCGACGATGGCGGCCATTGTCACCGCAGCAGCAGGCGGGCTGGTTGCCAAACACGGCAATCGTGCGCTGAGTTCTCGCTCCGGTTCGGCCGATGTCCTCGAGGCCCTGGGAGTCGCCATTGACGTTTCGGTTGAGACCGTCGAGACGTGCATGCGAGAACTCGGAATCGGCTTCCTCTTTGCGCCTTCGTTTCACGCCGCCACCCGGCATGCGTCAGCGCCGAGGCGAGAGCTCGGGACGCGCACGATGTTCAATCTCTTGGGGCCCCTCACGAATCCGGCTCGGGCTCGCAATCAGGTGATTGGCGTCTTTGGTCCGGAGTGGTGCCGGCCCGTCACGGAAGCATTGGGAGCCCTCGGCGCAAGGAGGATCTTCGTTGTGCACGGTGAAGGCGGAATCGATGAGATTGCTGTTCGCGGCAAGACTCTGATGTGCAGTTTTGATGAGGAGAGCGGCAAGGTTGAAGAGCGCTATGTGACGCCTGCCGACTTTGGGCTCGAAGAAGTTGACGATGCTGGCCTCGCAGGAGGCGACGCGGCAGCGAATGCTGACTTCGCGAGACGGCTATTTGCCGGCGAGCGCGGTGCAGGCCGGAATGCGGTGATCATGGAGAGTGCGGTCGCTCTCTGCGCCTGTGGCATTGCCTCTAGTCTCAAAGACGGGGCCAAGCGCGCCGCGGAGGCGGTCGACTCGGGAAAGGCCATCGAGAAGCTCGAAGCCTTGATTCGCCTCACGAATGCTCCAGATCCAGCGGGCGCGCCGCAATGAGCATTCTCGCGAAGATTCTCGCAGAGAAGGGGCCCGAGGTTGAGGCTGCGATGCTGGCGAGGCCTCTCGCGGAGGTCGAGGCCGTGGCTCGCGAGCAGCCGACGACCCGAGATTTCGCTGCAGCATTGCGGCGAAACGAGGGTGAGGCGATGCGTTTCATCTGCGAGTTCAAGCGCGCTTCTCCTTCTGCTGGCGCCATTGCTCCGGGCGTGATGCCCGATGCAGTTGTGCGCGAATACGAGGAGGCGGGCGCCAGCGCCATATCGGTGCTGACTGATCACAAGTTCTTCGATGGCCGTTTGGAATTTCTATCGCGGGTGAGAGCTTGCGTGCAGATTCCAGTCCTTCGCAAAGATTTTATCGTGCACCCCTATCAGGTTGCGGAGGCCCGGGCCGAGGGGGCCGACGCGATCCTCCTGATCGTCAGTGCCCTCGAGCAAGAACGGCTTTCAGAACTCTACCAGTGCGCGAGAGAGTGGGGCATGCGCGCCCTTATTGAGGTGCACGATGAGGGGGAAGCTGAGCGCGCAGCGAAGCTAGGAGCAGAGGTTATTGGGGTAAATCACCGCAACCTCGCGACCTTTGCGATCGACCTCGATCTAACGGCGCGCCTCGCCAGGCAGATGCCGAAGGGCTGCATTCTGGTGGGCGAGAGCGGGATCAAATCGCGCGAGCATGTAGTTGAGCTGCGGGAAGCAGGTGCGCATGCAGTGCTCGTTGGTGAGAGCTTGATGCGAGCTGCGAGCCCCGGGCGAGAACTACGGAGTATGAAACGAGGATGAGCAATGACGGAAATCAAGATCTGTGGCGTCACCGATATCGCGAATGCGGCCGAGGTGGCGACCAGCGGGGTTCAGTGGCTTGGGATCAATTTCTGGCGAGAATCAAAGCGCTACGTGGACCGCATCCGTGCGCGTTCCATCAGATTGGCGGCAAAGAACGCAAATCCTGATATCAAGATCGTTGGCGTATTTGTGAACCACTCGGCCAGGAAAATCGAAGCAGCCATCGAAGCGGCCCAGCTCGAATTCGTCCAGTTGCACGGCGAGGAGAGTCCTGTCTTCGCTCACAGGTTCGGAGATGCCTGCATCAAGGCCCTGCCCATGTCACGCCAAAAGGACGTCGGTCGGGTCGAGGCATTCGAGTGCTCACACGTCCTCTTCGACTCTTCATCCGCAGGGCGGGGCGGGTCCGGAGATACAGCAGACTGGGGGCTCGCTGCCAACGCCGCCGCCTCGCGGTCCGGCGTGTTTCTGGCGGGTGGGCTTACGCCCGACAACGTTGGCGAGGCGATTCGCCTAGTGAAGCCCTTTGCTGTCGATGTCGCCTCGGGAGTTGAATCGTCGCCTGGGCTTAAGGACCCAGAGCTTGTAGCGAGATTTGTTGATGCTGTTCGAGAGGCGCAATGAGCCCTGCTACTCAGAATGGTCGCTTTGGCATCTTCGGAGGGCAATACGTCGCCGAGACGCTAATGCCAGCAGTCGAGGAGCTTCGCTGCGCGTGGGAGAAGCTCGACGGAGACGAAGAGTTTCATCGAGATCTCAATGCGCTTCTTGATGAGTACGTGGGAAGGCCTTCGCGACTCACCTTGGCATCCCGACTCTCGGAGGCTCTCGGGGCCAAGATCTATCTCAAGAGAGAAGATCTAAATCACACGGGCGCGCACAAGATCAATAACTGCCTTGGGCAGGCACTGCTCGCCAAGCGCATGGGCAAGAAGCGACTGATTGCGGAGACCGGAGCCGGCCAGCATGGGGTCGCGACCGCGACCGTCGCCGCCTTGCTCCAAATGCCCTGTCGCATCTATATGGGGGCGGAGGATGTGCAAAGGCAAGCGCTCAATGTCTTTCGCATGAAGCTTCTCGGAGCGGAAGTTGAGCCCGTGTATGCAGGTTCAAATACGCTGAAGGACGCGATGAATGAGGCGCTCCGAGATTGGGTTACCAATGTCGAAGATACGTATTACCTAATTGGCTCGGTTGCGGGCCCCCACCCATACCCGGAAATGGTTCGCGAATTTCAGGCGGTAATCGGCAAGGAAACTCGCGAGCAAATCCTCGAGAAGGAGGGGCGGCTTCCCGATGCCCTTGTCGCTTGTGTCGGCGGAGGTAGCAATGCGGCCGGTATGTTCGCGCCCTTTGAGGCCGATAGCGATGTTCGCTTCTTTGGGGTGGAGGCCTCGGGTGACGGTATCGACACAGACCGTCACGCGGCGACGCTTACTAAAGGGCGGGTTGGTGTCTTGCACGGATCTAAATCCTATCTACTGTGCTCAGACGAGGGGCAGATTACCGAGGCGCACTCGATTAGTGCGGGCCTCGACTATCCTGGGGTCGGCCCGGAGCACAGCTACTGGAAGGATTCTGGTCGTGCGACGTATTTGCATCGATGCGATGCGGAGGCGCTTGACGGTCTCGAGATGCTCGCGCGGCATGAGGGGATAATCTGTGCCCTCGAAACAGCGCACGCTGTCGCGGGCCTCGCCGAAGTTGTCGACGTCATAGGGGCAGGGGCGATTGTCGTACTGTGCCTATCGGGAAGAGGTGATAAGGACATGATGACCGTGGCAAGTGCACGAGGAGTCGAATTATGAGCGGCGCGAGTCTGAGGCAACGTTTTCACGACATCGCTCTCGAGGGCAGAGCAGCTCTCATCGTCTATCTCACGCAAGGCGATCCAGCGCCGGAAGCGAGCGTTGATCTACTCGTTTCAATGGCTGAGTCTGGGGCCGATGTCATTGAACTGGGTGTTCCCTTCAGTGATCCGAGTGCCGATGGAGTCGTTATTCAGCAAGCGATGCAGCGGGCACTAGACGCCGGTGGCGGGCTTAGTTCCGCCCTTGCTACCGTGCGCAACTTCCGAGATCGCGGCTTCACTACGCCTATCGTTCTCTTTGGCTACTACAATCCAATCTTCGTGCGAGGAGTCGAGCGGTTTGCCGCCGAGGCCGTCGAGGCCGGAGTTGATGCACTGCTCACCGTGGACGTGCCTATTGATGAATTGACGGAACTCTACGAGCCGCTATCCAAGGTCGGCATCGGGGTCGTGCCATTGGTCGCGCCCACCTCGACGCCTGAGCGGATTGCAAAGGTGGCGAGCTTTGATCCAGCTTTCGTCTATTACGTTAGTATGACCGGTGTGACAGGCTCGGCGTTCAAGGGAGCCTCGGGCGGAGCCGAGCGAGTTCGCGTTATCCAAGAGGCTACCGGCGCACCTGTAGCTGTGGGCTTTGGCATTAAGACGGGCAAGGACGCTAGCGAGGTTGCATCTTATGCGGATGGGGTCGTCGTAGGGTCAGCGCTTGTGCGACGCATCGCAGCGGCAGAAGGTGTTGAGCAAGCCTGCCTATCAGCCGGTGAGCTTGGTGCGGAACTGCGCGCCGCAATGAAACGATAGCGATATCGGCACGCAAGCGAGCCTAGAAGAGCGCTTCTAGAGATTGAGGCGCCGGCGTACGTCGATGATCGCTTCGCGAAGTTCGTCGTCGGCCACTGCGGCGGCCTCATCTTCGATGGCACGCAGGGCTGGCCCGCGCGCTGGCGCCGGAAGTGGGCGTGCGGGAAGTGGTGGACGACGAATGCGCACCGCGGCAGATAGGGGGTCATTCGCCTTGCGACTATGTCGCCCAAGGTGAAAGTGCAAGTCCTTGACGACCTCCTCACCGCACAAGTCGTTGGCCTTGGCGATGATGTCTTCCTTCATGAAGTTCAGTTGGTGCATCCAGGTTGAAGACTCCACCCGTACCCATAGAACGCCCTTCTCGAGACGGTCCGGCAAGGTGCGGTCGGCGACGCGAGGCCCAACAACAGATGCCCATTGCAGTAGGAGCCGGTGCTCACGAACCTCTTTGTCAATCCCGTGGCGCTTCAGAACACTTCCGAAGACGCGGCTGGCGGAGGAAGGGCCCATAGCCGCGCCGCGCTGGCGTGATCTGCGCTTGGCGAATCGCACCGCTAGCTCTCGTCCCGAAGGCGTCTAACAAGCTCGCGCAGCCTGCGCGAGCCACCGGAATCGCGGTAGAGGAACTTGAGCCCGGTTCCGCCTGTCGGGAGATGGTACGTGGTCTTGCCGGAGATCGATATCGGGGATACCGACCCTGGGAGTGTAATTTCGAGAATCACTTCGGTATCGATCGGGAGTGGACTTGGCGTTGAGAGCAGGGCGCCACCGACGCTTATCTCCCCGAGCTTGGAATCGATAAGGTCAGCGCTCTCGTGCGTCCTGTACTGGATCGGAATCTCGACCGGCAGACGGCTGTGTTGGCGCTTGCGTGGTGATTCTATGTCGCCGCGAACGGTGCCGAGGAGGAAGACCCTCTTATCCCCCTCGTCAGGATTGAACTCCACAACGGCGCCAGCCCGCACTCGGAGCCGTGGCAGTGCGGGCCGCCACGATCGAACCTTGCTGCGTATGAGTAGCTTGTTGGGCAGAGCTGGCACGCTCAGTTCCACGATAACAGCGGTGCCAGCCTCAAGAGCTATCGTTGTGGGGCAGAAGACGCCACCACCAGCCAGGTCTTCTTGATAGTGCTCCTCGAACTCATCGTTCGTGCGGAAGCGGACCTTGAGGATGTGCATGGCGTGAACTCTAGATTAGCACACGGCGGTAACGGGGCTCCGCAGGCTAGTCGGGCGAAGGATTGCGATGACGCACTGCGGCATTCCCTTGGATGAGGGCAGGCTTGCTATCGTATTCCGCTATGGGCAGTGGCCACAGCGCGCGATTCAGCCTGGTCGCTATCTTAGCTGTCCTTCTCTCGGCCGGTGGCATCGCCTACATGGCCTCGATCTCGTATCCGGACGAGCTGGGGATTGTCGACGCTCAGAGACGGCAACACCAAGAGAAGGCCGAGCAGATTGGCCAAGGCGTGCAGGAGGCAGTCGTAGCTGAGCTGCAGGCGACTATCCCGGTGGATGAGCGAAGGGATTTTGGTGCCTACTTCAAGGTAAGCGGGCGGGGCGAAGTACTGGTTCCATCCCTCGAACCTCTGCGCAGCCGCGAAGAGAGCACTCTCGAGGGACTGCTACCCTTGCGTGGCTTTCGAAGCAGGCAGCGCTCGCTCGAACGCGCGCGCGGGCTAGAGTCGCAGGCATGCCGTGGGGCCGAGCAATGCACCGCCGGTTCACCGCGGTTGCGTGCTGCGGCGACTCTCTACGAGTCCATCGAAGAGTACTCGGACACAGGGGCTGAGGCTTTGCTTGGGCTCGCTCGAGTCCATCGAATGGCAGCCCAATCTGATTTGGCGGCGAGTCGATATAGAGAACTGTCTTCGCGCTTCAGAGGTCGGGTAAATGACGCGGACCTGCCCTACGTCTTGTTGGCCGACATAGGCCTCTCGGAAGTCGGGCAGACAGCGACTACCACCCTCATGGTACTAAGGAATATTCTCAATGCGGAATACAATGCTCCCAACGCCCTGCTCGAGATTGCGGCAGAGCAAGCGTTAGAAACCCTCGAGTCCCTTGGCCTCAGCGGCAATGAGGCGTCGGAGCACGCTGCATTGCGGAGGCGCATGCAGCGTATTCAGGGGCAGACGGCCCTCGCTATGCAGCTCGCTTCTCGGGGGGTAGAATTGGCCGCAGGGGCGACGGTAGCGGCCAAGAGCGTGGTGGCGCCGTGGAATCCGACAGAAACGCTAATCTTCAGGCGAACCGACGAGGGGCTAGTCTACGGCATGGTTCTCTCTGAGTCCGAGCTGCAGGCGCGTGCAGCCTCCGAGGCGCGGGGCCTTGGTCTTCATGCATCGCTTTTTGTTAGGGTCGAGAACCTTCAGCTAGCCTCTGAGGGCAAGGGCGACGCGGATAGATCCCGTCGAGCACAGGTGAGCCTCGGGCCTCTTTGGCCGCACTTGGCCCTCGTCCTTTGGCAGGAGGGGGCAAGTCGGGACGGCATGGGTGACATTGCCGAGGCCCGTCGCCGACACCGGGCTATCACTGGCAGCTTGGTGGCGGTACTCGTCCTGGGGCTGCTCGCGACCGTTCGCGGCGCGGCGCGCGAGCGGGAGCTGGCTCGACTCAAGAGCGACTTCGTTTCGACTGTGTCGCACGAGCTCAAGACTCCGCTCACGTCCATTCGCATGTTCGCCGAGATGCTGCAGCAGGGTGTCGCGGGGGACGACAAAGAACGCGAGAGCCACTACCAAGGCATCATTGTAAAGGAGAGTGAACGCCTCGGCTTGCTCATTGCTAATCTGCTCGATTACTCCCAGATCGAGCGCGGAAGCCGGCAGTACAAGGAGGAAAGGCAAGACGCTCTCGAGATCGCCAACGAGGCAGCGGTGACCTTCGCGCGCTTTCGCGAAGGGGAGGGGCAAGCGCTTCAGCTGCTAACCGAGCACAACGCAGGCGACTGCTTCATGCGGGCAGATCGAAATGTGCTCGTGCAATGTGTCCTCAATTTGCTCTCAAATGCCGCGAAGTACGGGGGAGATGGTGCCATCGAACTTCGAGTGCAACGCAACTCGGAAGTTGGTGTCGTCGCTGTGAGCGTGCGAGACCATGGCCCAGGCATATCCACCGCGGAGCAGGAGAAGATCTTCCGAGAATTCTACCGAGCGCCCACTGCTGTGAAGTCAGCGATTGAGGGTACGGGGCTCGGCTTGGCCCTTGTCAAGCGCCATGTCGAGGCGCAAGGCGGTACGGTGCAAGTTGAGAGTGTACTTGGGCAGGGTTCAACCTTTACCATTCGACTACCGGAGGCCCAGTAGATGACGCGCATACTCGTAGTAGAAGACGACGCATCCATTCGGCTTGGCCTTGAAGACACACTCAGCGCGAAGGGCTACGACGTCGACGCCGTGACTCGGGGAGATGTCGGATTGGCTCGAGCGAAGGAGATGTCCCCCGACCTTATCGTGCTCGACATCATGCTGCCCGACATGGATGGCTTCGAAGTGTGCCGACGGCTCAAGGCAGATGAATCACTGCGAGGGATTCCCGTAATCATCCTGAGCGCTCGTGGCGCGGAACTCGACCGAGTCCGTGGACTTGAGCTAGGCGCGGACGATTATGTGACCAAGCCATTCTCGCTAATGGAGCTGCTTGCGAGGGTCTCTGCTGTCCTCCGAAGAAGCGGGCGCGGGGAGGGTGGTGCCGCTGAGAGGATGGTCTTCGGAGATGTGGTAGTGAATTTTAGGTCGCACACAGCGACCAAGGCTGGCAACTCAGTGGAGTTGCCTACGCGTGGCTACGCCATTCTCCGAACTCTCGCTTCGCGCCCGGGCGAGGTCGTGAGCCGGGAGGAACTCATGAACGAAGCCTGGGGTTACGACAAGTACCCCAACACTAGAACGGTCGACAATCACATCGTCAAGCTTCGCAAAGTGCTCGAGGATGAGACGGAATCGCCCGTATATCTTCGCACCGTGCATGGCGCGGGCTACCGCTTTGTCCCAGACGAGTAGCGCTGTGGGGGGCTCAGCTGCCGAAAGTGAAGCGAGCCGGCTTGCGCCGGCCCACTATCGGTCAAGACTGTGCCGCTAAAGGCGACAGCCTAGAAGGGGCCGAAGTCGGTGCACTTCTGCTCGCCCTTGAGTTTGAACTCGTATGTTCCGTCTTCCTTGAGCGTGCGCTTAAGGACTTGAACGCAGACCGTGTAGGTCTCGTTGACATGTCGGGGAGTCGTATCGGTCGTCCAGTCGACAATCACGCTCGCTACGTCCCCGTCTACTTCAAAGATCGTCGTATCGACAACTTGCACGAGCTGGCTACCATGATAGACGAAGCCGCCGTTGAGTCCCTCAATCTCGATATCGAGAAAGAACTTGTCCTTGCGTGTCCACCGGTTCTTGACGTCAATTAGGACCTGGTTGACCAGTGTGGCCGAATCGAACTCGACTGCCTGGGGGATGCCTAGATCCACGTCTGGCGTCTTCGCAGACCCTCCGCCCGCGCCTCGCGGGTGCGCAGACGCTTCGTTTGCGCCTAGTGATATCGTCATGATTGCTGCTATTGCCAGCGTTCCCGAAAGTTGAACCATAAACCTTTGCCTATCGAATATTGGGTGGGCCTCTGTGAACTCTCGCGTTCCCAGAGGCGTTCTTTGTTAAACCAGTGATTGCATTCTTTCGAACGTGCGACCAGAGGAATCCGTGGAAGTTGTATTCAAATCTTGCCATTTGCAAACTCGTCTACAGTCAATTCCGAGAAACTCTTAGTCCCCTCCCAGGTGCAGAGGTAGGGCCGCAGCTGCGGCGAGGGGTAGGGCAAAGTCGTTCGCCGAGTTCCCGTGACTAGCGCACTCTGGGCGACGTGTCGCATCTCGAGCGAGGGACCCGAACGTATGAAGGTCACAAGATCTGCCTCTTGTTTCCCACATGACATAAGCGTGACAAGCTTTTGCAGTGACGCGACACTTTGGCCCGCTAGCCTTGCTACACCTGTACGTGGGCGAGGCGAAGGCGCCGATACCAGGGACCATGAATGATAGGCGGACATGTAACTGGTATCGACGCTGCGCCGTTTCTCTGGCGCTAGTTATTGCTACTCTGGGGTGCGACCCTGCACAAAAAGGAGAGCCGCGAAGCGCAGATCTCGCAGATGTGCAGCCGGCACCCAGCGATAGGCCAGCGCCGAGCGTGCGCGATGCCCGGCATCAGTACTACCGTGGGTATCTCGCAGATGTGCTGGCGGGCGATCGGACGCGGGCGCAGGAACACTATCAAGCTGTACTTGGCCACGGGGCGGAGCAGCCCAATCTCGTAGCCGCGGCGGCACTTCGTCTGGCCAGATGGGCCGAGATTCGGCGGGAACGAAGGACCGCGATGGACCTAGCTGTGCGTGCCTCTGTACTAGGCGCCGACACGCCTCGAATGAAGACTGCAGCGGATGCTCTCAGGCTCAGGCTCGCGAGGACGGTGCGTGCGCAGGACATCGAGGTGAGGGGGCCGCGCGCAGGCACGGCGATTGAGGGGGTGAGCCCAGAGATTGCGGCCCAGTTTGCTGCAGCGGAAGGGTTGTTGGGTGCCTATCACCGACGGCGCTTGCAACCGCGCCTCGAAGCCTTGGTTGCAAGTGTGAGGGGGAAGCGCGGTGCCATGGAGCGAGCAGTCAGAGCGTACCGAGAGGTCATTGCCTCAGGAAATAGGATCGCTACTGTTGCAGCAGAGTTTCGAATTGCCAGCTTGCACTACGACTTCTCGCTTTCACTCACTTTCGAGCTACCGGGTGAGCTAGCACCGGAAGTCGCGATGAGCATGCGTTCTTCGCTCCGCTCGGAGGTCCGGCAAGTTCGCGCGCGTGCCAAGGCTGCCTATGCCAGGAGTCTTGTTGCAGGTGTGGTGGCAAGCGCCGAAGCCAAGCCTTGGAGCGAGGCGTCAAGCCTCGGGCTCGCATCGGTCGAGGACTTACTGCGAAGCGGTAAGTAGGCACTTGCCCCGGGTAGCGAAATGGCGTAACCAGGCGAGAGTGAGCACACGCATCTATCTCAACGGCAGCATTACGGGCCCGGAAGACGCAAAGATCTCCATCTTCGATCGGGGTTTTCTGTACGGCGATAGCGTCTATGAGGTCATGCGCACTTCCGGCGGTCAGCTTGTCGACCTCGATCGGCACCTGATGCGACTCTATGAGTCTGCGTCAGCTCTCGCGTTGCCCCCCCCGCAGGAGGACGTATTGCGGAAGGCAATTGTCGACACTCTGGCATCGGCTGGCAACGAGGAGTCCTACGTCCGCCTAGTAGTGACTCGCGGTTCGGGCGAAGTGGGCCTGGATACCGCGCTAGCAGAGCTGCCGACGACACTCGTCATTGCGAAGCCACTCGTCCTCCCCACAGCCTCAATGTACTCCGGCGGAGTCCGAGTCCGCCTTGTCAATGTTCAGCGGACTTCGGCCAAGGCTATGGACCCCTCTGTTAAGTCTGGAAACTACCTAAACAACATCATGGCCCTCGCCGAAGCAAAGCGGGCGGGCGACTACGAAGCCATTATGTGTGATCGCGACGGCTTGCTCGCGGAAGGTAGCAGTTCCAACGTCTTCTTCGTGGAGGGCACGCGTTTGCTCACCCCCAATCTCTCCGTTGGCTTGCTGGCTGGAATAACAAGACAGCGGGTCCTGGAGATTGCCGAAGGCCTAGGTGTAGCAGTGGAACAGGGCCGATTTGGGCCAGAGCGTCTACGAGATGCCTCCGAGGCCTTTCTCACAAGCTCAATCCGGGGCGTGCTGGCAATCACCGCGGTGGACGGTGAGCCCCTTCCAACCGCAGCACCAGGGCCAATGGGCACGAGGGTGATGCAAGCCTATGCTGCCTTCCTCGAAGAAGAAGCGCTAGGATAGCCTCGATGGCGAAGATGGATGCGGGCAAGCTCAGGGACAAAGCGGCTAAGGCGGTCGCCAAGGGAAAGCGCAGCAAGGCGCTGGGGCTGTACGAAAAACTCTCAGCCCTTGAGCCAGAGGACGGGATGTGGCCGCGCAAGGAGGGCGAAATGCATCGATATC
The DNA here is from genome assembly GCA_024222395.1 of Myxococcales bacterium. Lineage (GTDB taxonomy): Bacteria > Myxococcota_A > Polyangia > Haliangiales > Haliangiaceae > NORP324. Next base: position 16,366 of record JAAEPE010000759.1, on the reverse strand, counting down.
TCGATAACGACGCAGCCGCCATTGAAGCCTTCGGTCGGTCCTGCGCACGCTACGCGAAGGTAGGCTTTGTGGTCAGAGCCGTTGCCATCTGCAAGATCATTCTTCGCATAGACCCGGACCAGGTTCATGCGCGGGAACAGCTCGTAGAACTCAATGCTCGACGCGGAATCGTACTGAAGCCAATCGTAGTGAAGCCAGCAGAGAGCGAGGCGCTGTCAGACGCGATCGTGCTCGATGGCGCGCTACTGGAGAGCTTGCCGCTTCACAGAGCGGCTGCGGGTGCCAAGCCGCGTCTGGAGCATGGCGCGCCCTCGGGCATCGTTGAGATTCCCGTCGAGCTTGAGGTGGAGTATGAAGGCCCATCGGATAGCGAGGCCAGAGATGCGCTAGTCGCAACTCAGCTATTCGAGCACCTGCCGCCTGTCAGCTTGCGGCGGCTGATCTCGAAGGTGGAATTTGTAGAGCTCACAGCCGGCAGTGAGCTTTTCCGAGCAGGCGATGCCGGTACCACTCTCTACGTTGTTGTCGAGGGGCGTATTTCCATCCTGGCCAACGCGGGCGACGACGACGAGACAGTGCTGGGAGAGGTGCGCGAAGGCGACTTCTTCGGTGAGCTGGGGCTTGTGACTGAGCAGCCTCGGAGTGCGACGGTACGAGCCTTGGTGGATGCTGAGCTCTTGGCTGTCAGCAGGCAGCTTGTTGTTGAGATGATCAAGGAGGAGCCCACCGTGCTCAAGGTCCTGCTGCGATTTCTTCGCGAAAGGCTCGTGCAGAATCTCATGGGCACGAGCCCGCTTTTCGCTCCCTTCCGGCAGGAACATCGCCATGAGCTCATCAAGCGATTCGGATTTCTCGAGGCCGAGGCCGGGACAAAGCTTGTCAGGCAAGGAGAGCACTCTCCAGGACTCTTCGTTGTGCTGGCCGGCAAGCTAGGAGTGGAGCGGGACCAAGACGGCGAGTGTCGGAGGCTCGCGACACTTGGCAGCGGCGACCTCTTTGGCGAAATGTCGCTATTGGCACAGGCGGAGGCGGTTGCGACCGTGCAGTCTGAGAGCAAGTGCCTCCTGCTGGAGCTGCCGCGCGACGTCTTCCGGGAGACCATCATGAGCCATCCACAGGTATTGGCTTTCGTAGGCGATCTGGCCTGTGAGCGAGAGCGGCAACTCATGGCCGTCGCCGATGGCAATGAGCAGTACGAGGAGCTTCATCTCGATTTATTCTGAGAGCCGCGGTAGAACCTCGTCATGATGCTGCCGCGCTGGATTCCCTTTGCCGTCGCCTTTTGGGTCATCGCCTTTGGCATTCTGCGCATGCGGATAGCAATGCGGAAAGAGCTGCCCGGAGACGAAGAACGACCAAATTTCCGCAAAGGCGGATACTACGCCAGGTCAAAGCGCAGTCACGCCATCTACGGTGTGGCCTATCTCGCACTCGGCGTATACTGCATTGCCATGGGATTCGGCTACCAAGTTCACTTCCTAGGCTCTTGCATGGGACAGGAGACTAGTGGCGAAGAGTCGCCGCGAAGAATCGAGGGGGGAGTGCCGGCGCAGACCGCACCATCACCTGCTACCGAAGAGGGGCTGGCCCAGTAGGCCAACGCGCTATGTGCGGATTAGTCGGAGGCACTCTGTGATGGTGTGGCTCCGACTCCTCGGCCGTACTGGGATATCAACTTCGGCCATGTGGATAACGAAGCCTCCCTGGAGCACGCTCTGGAACGGAGGACTTGGTCGGTCGGATGCAGTACTGCGATATCAAGTCGTACCTGTGCGACGATATCCTCGTGAGGGTGGACCGAGCATCTATGGCCCACTCCCTCGAAGTTCGTTGTCCACTGCTCGATCACCGAATCATCGAGTTGGCTGCACGGATGCCCCTAGCGCACAAGGCGGATCAGGGCGTAGCAAGATTGCACTCAAGGAGGCCGTTGCCCCTTGGGTTGAGCCGGCATTCTTCGAACGTGACAAGCAGGGCTTCGCTATCCCCTTGCGCGCCTGGCTGCAAGGGCCTCTGGCCACGCGCTTCGTCTCGTCTGTGCTAGCCAAACCCGGTGGCATACCAAGCCCGGTGGCATAGTGGGCTCGCGTGTGCCGAGAGGCGAAGCGGCCGTTGTATGTCGTCGGAGTCGCAGAAGGCAACGTATTCCCCTCGGGAAGCCCAAAGGCCAGTATTCCTGGCTGCTCCAAGCCCAGCGTTCCGCTGGTGGATAAGATGAACCCTTTCTTTGTAGGGGGGCACGACTCCCGCTATGTCCTCTTCGGAGCCGTCATCAACAATGATGAACTCCATCTGTTCGGCGTCCTGCGTGAGGATACTCTCAATCGCTTCTGGGATGTACTGGCTGTGATTGTAGGCAGTCATCACGACTGAAATCCGTGGAGGAGGTGTTTGCGTGGTCATGGTGAACACGAAAGTTTGGCATACTCGGAGAGGGCTGCGAGGAGAAAGGCGCAACGTCTGCGCTTTTGCCGCGGATCTCAAGCCCAAGGAACATGGAGTATTCGGCCTCGCCGATTCGTCCGCACTACTACCCTAATATGGGGGGCGGTCAGACTTAGGTATTTCCCCCAGGGGATATGCCGAGCGAAGCAGGTTCAGGGTCGGTCGGACCGGCGTCGCAGCTCGCGCGAAGCCAGCAGAATAACACCTATGCCACTGTTTGAGGTATGCATGAGGTATCCGTGAGGTACGGGGGGTGTGGCGCATCTCGGTGAAACCATGAAAAGCTACTTGACACAGGGCGCATTCGCCGAATAGATGATCTGACTGCCAAAATAATCACCCCTGAGGGGTGATGCTTTGAGGGGGTTATGTGGTAGACCATCCCGTATGGGCTTCAAAGCACGTGGAAATGATTCTCTTGATCGTTGGTGGTCACTCACTGATCGCCAACGTCAAATCGGTCTTATGATGATGGGCGGCGACATGTCCCGCGAGGAAATGGCAAATGCTCTCGGTGTCGGCCTCAAAACTGTCGACAGCCATCGCCTAACTCTCCTTGGCGGTCTTGGGCTAGCGAACGCAGTGCAGCTCGTGCACTTTGGTGTTCGTCACAAGCTCATCCGCATTTCGACCAAGTAACCCCCTAACCGAGCGCCTGCGCAGTCCTCTGCGTGAGTCTCTTGCTAGAGTAGGTCGGCTGTGCAGCGCAAATCGTGCTCCGCGGCCGTCTCTGCGTTTCGGTCTTTTCTTGCGATCGTCTGCAAGAAGGGAAGACCATAGGTTGTCTCACCATTCCAATATCGAGCACGTGCCCAGCACTCGATCGGTTCGACGCGGCATGTATTGATGAGCGCTTGCCCTCGCCGGGTCATCTCCGCCGCGACGCGTGACCGGATTCGTTCCGTGAGCCATTGGCTGCTTCGATCTCGGAAGTAGGTGGAGGCGGGTGGCTCAAATGGGTCCGATCGCACGCTCGCGGGACTGAAGCCCGCCTGCTCCGTGTCTCGATACACGATGTCAACCACTTCAGGCTGCCACTCCAGGCCTGTCAACTTGATGCTCGCGCGAAAGGGAGATGTCCACTCATGCTCTCGAGTCACGTAGCGGTGATCGCTGTAGACATCCTCCGTGAGCGTTCGAGGCTCGCGATGGAAGTTATCTCGTGCGGTGTCCCGCTCTCGTCGCCTAGCCTCAGAAACTTCGGTCAGTGTCTCGTGCGAGTCACAGTCTGCTGTGCTCTCTGTGTCCCGACAGCGCCTCTCCTGATCTCGCATATCGCGATCGGCCTCCGTTTTTCGTTTCTCCGCAAGCTCGTATTCCAGATGGGCCCGGTCGTAGTCAGGATTGGGCACTTGGTCAGTGCCTGATATGTATCGTGCCACCTGCTCGGTGTCCTGGTGCTGCTTGCGCCAACGCGCTTGGACATCAAATACCTCAGCATGCGCTTCCAATGCGTGACCGGTGGCGGTCGGTTCGCAGGTCAATCCCCGTCCCAGTGTCTTACTGATCGTGTCACACGTCCCAGGCGCTGCTCGGGTCGTCCCGTTGCTCGTGTACTTCAACGCGAAGCGCGTGGCGAGAACCTTGAGGAACTGGGCAGCTGCGGCCTCCCACTGCTGCCCCTGTTGCGAATTGAGAGGTGCGATGCAACTAGCCGCATCGAGTATGCTCATTCTTGCGCCAACGTCATCGGAGTTCTGAGAGTCGGCGAGAACGGCGAGCTGCCCGGCAACAGCGCGAGAGTGTTTTGCGAATTCAAGGCGGAAGTGGTCGCCGCGCCAAAGTGGCTCTTGCCATCGCTGGAGGCAGCTCAGCCCCTGGAGGGTGGCGGAGAGGGAAGGGCTGCTTGCCCTGCACCGTGAGAGGGCCAGGCTGCCCGCCTTCACTATGATGTCTTGCACCAACGGCTGTTTGTTGCTCTGCACGGCTAGCAGCGGGAGAAACTCCTCAACGCACAGGCCGAGCCGTCGGGACTCGCAGAGCTGGCGCGCCCTGTACGTCCGGATTTCAATGCCGTAGTCGCGCATTTCCTGAGCACGATGGCAGGTCGCCGAGTCCTTCGGCCGCAGAGCGCAGGCTTCACCATAGAGACGTGCGGCCTCTAGCCAAGCCTGGCGCTTCTCGGCGGCTCTCGCGTCTTTGAGGAGAAGGTCATGCCGACTTGCACCTCCACACGCCAGCACTGCGCTGACTAAGAATGTCGTGAGGAGAAGGGCTGCAATTGGAGTACAGCGAGGTGCGAGCAAGACTTGCATGGGACGAGTCTGGCACGACCGCGGTGCGAGTCAAGCCTCGGTGCGGCCGCTAGGGTTGAACCTCGGCCCCTTCCTCACCTTCTTCTCTATCCTCTTCCTCTTCGTTCGGGAATTCATCTGCCCATGGAATCGGCTGAGGCCCAGCGACGATATGAGCGATATCGGGATCGTAGTCGTCGCCTTCGCCTTCTGGGCGATCGGCGTCGGATGGTGCGCGGGTATTGACCGCTCGGCGTGCAGCCTTGTCGCGGCGCTTTTCGGCACGAGCGAGTTCACGCTGGCGCTTCATGATTGTGGGTCGGGACTTTGCCATTGAAACCTCCAAGAACATCAAGTTGGCGCATGGCTGCGCCGTATTGCGGGACCTTGGCAATTCAACCGCTTGGATGCAAGGGCGGCATGGGACAACCCTGGGCACGAGATCTGCATCAGAGCACGTGGATGGCCAGGAAGAGGGGGGGCGGTGGGCCGGGTCATTGTGAGACAGCCAACTTGCTTGCTAATGTTGGCCTAGCGATTCGAAGTGAGAGATCACCAATGGATACAGGCGACTGACGAGGTTGTGCTTGAGCACCTCACGGCGGAGCTGCGCCGTTTGCAAGCGTCCGCTACCTCTTTGGAAGCCCTTGCTTGCTCAGACGCTGGCGAGGTGCGCAGCCACTTTCTCTCAGCGACGAAGGTCTATCATCCAAATCGGTTTGCACGGCGCCCGGAGAAGATTCGCCTATTGGCCAACGAGGTCTACTTGGAAATCAAGAAGGCCTACGATAAGGCGAAGGGCGAGGCCGCCACGAACGCTCTGGAGCTGACGCGCAGCAAGATCGCGAGCGAAAAGAAGGAACGTCTCGAGCGGCGGAGAAACGCGAGCAGTCGTCCTTCCGTGCAGCCGACTGGCAGCAGGCAAGAGCAGAAAGACAGGCGCCGCAGCCAGGTGCGCAACCGCCTCACTGGAACCGGGACTCAGAGAAGCGCGCAGATACGTGCAGCAACGGCTCGGAATAGTTCGGATTCCAGGTCGGCCGACACGCAGGAAGCCCAGTTCGAAAGCGCTCTAGACATAATGCGCAGCGGCGACTACCCTTCTGCTGCGACTGCGTTCAAGACGGTGGCTGTTTCGCGCCCCAGTGAGAAACGCTACCGACTCCACATGCATTACGCTCAGGGGCGGGTCCTGCAGGACACCGGCAAATTTGAGGAAGCGCGGGCCGAGTACAAGCGGTGCCTAGGGCTCGATGCAAGCTTCGTGCTTGCGCGCGAATCGCTGGCAAGTTTGCCCAAAGAGGGCAAGAAGAAGAGTGGCCTCATTTCCAAGCTATTCGGCAAATAGGGAGCCAATATGGAAAACAAGATCATCGGCATCGATCTAGGCACGACCAATTCGTGCGTGGCTGTACTCGAAGGCAGCGAGGCTGTTGTTATTCACAACCACGAAGGGGGGCGTACGACTCCTTCGATGGTGTCATGGAATGCCGAGGGCGAAGTGGTCGTCGGTGCGCCCTCGAAGCGCCAGATGGTGACGAATCCCGATCGTACGGTTTACGGCGTGAAGCGACTCATAGGGAAGAGGTACGACTCCAAGGCGATTGATGACTTGCGCCCGACGCTGCCTTACGAAGTGGTTCGATCGAAGAACGGCGACGCCTGGGTGAGCATCAATGACAAGGAAATGTCTCCGGAGGAGGTCTCGAGCCACATCCTTCGCAAGATGAAGGAGATCGCAGAGGACTACCTCGGAGAACAAGTCGAGGAAGCCATCGTCACCGTTCCGGCCTACTTCGACGAGGTACAGCGCAAGGCAACCAAAGACGCCGGTGCCATTGCTGGCTTGCGAGTGCGCGCGATTCTCAACGAGCCCACCGCTGCCGCCTTGGCCTACGGGGCGCATCATGGCCGGGACCAGCGGCTGGCCGTCTTCGACCTAGGCGGAGGAACCTTCGATGTTTCGATTCTGGTCATCGAGTCTGGGGTATTCGAAGTGCTTTCAACGCACGGCGATACAGAGCTCGGCGGCGACGATTTCGACCGAAAGATCATCGAGATGCTCTGCGAGGAATTTGAAGAGAGCAACCAGCTCAATCTCCACGAAGACCCGGTCGCTTTGCAGCGTCTGAAGGAAGCGGCGGAGCGAGCGAAGATTGAACTCTCCTCCACAATCAGCACGGATATGAACCTGCCGTTCCTTGCTGGGTCGCCAGCTGGGCCCGTGCACCTGCAGCGCGAGCTGCGACGAGATGAACTTGAGGGCATGTGCGCCCCTCTAATTGATGCACTCGCAGCACCCTGTGAGCGTGCGTTGCGAGATGCGCGAATGAGCGCCTCGGATATCGACCAAGTTCTCCTCGTTGGGGGCATGAGCCGCATGCCGGCGGTGCAGTCGAGGGTTGTGGAAATCTTTAGCCGAGAGCCTTCGAAGGGCGTCAACCCCGATGAGATCGTTGCTCAAGGAGCCGCAACGCAGAGCGCGATCATGGGCGGCGAGCTACAGGAACTTGTGCTGCTCGACGTAACCCCACACTCACTTGGCATCCGCGTCACAGGCGACCGCATGTCAATCTTGCTGGCGGCCAATACGACGGTCCCCACACGAGCGCAGAAGACGTTTGCTACGACGGAGGATAACCAGACCTTCGTGACTCTCGAGGTCTACCAAGGCGACCACGAAGAAGCCAGCAGCAACTGCTACCTAGGACGTTTCACGCTGGGAGACCTACCACCTCGCCCCAAGGGCAAGACGCGTGTGGAGGTCGACTTCACAGTCGATGTCGACGGCCTCCTGGCCGTATCAGCAATCGAACACGAAACCGGCAAGGCTGCCAGTGTGACCATTGAGCCGGCTGGCGGATTGAGCGACGAACAAATCAGCGCACTCAGCCGCCAATAATTGGCGTGGCCGTAGCTAGCGAGAGACGTATCGAAAAGAGGGTCGCGAAGCGGTCTGTGTCTTCAACGCCGATGCTGCCGCCGTGTGCTTCACATGCCAGTCTGCAGAAGTAGAGCCCCATCCCTCGCTGAGATTTTCCGTCGCCCGCCTTGCCGTATTTCTCAAACAGGCCGGCGCGCTTGTCCCTTGGAATCACCGAGCCGGTATTTGCCACGGAAATGAAGAGAGTCTCATCGCCATCTTCGAGCCGTGCCTCCATGTGAATTCGGCCGCCTGTGTCGACGTAGCGCGTAGCGTTGTTGAGGAGGTTGTGCAGAACTCGCTCGGTTAGCATCGGGTCGATTTCGCAAACGAGGTCTGTGTCGCAGACGACTTCGATTCCCTCGATATCGCCACGGCTGGTCTCGTGAATTTGCCCGGTGCTCCTGAGGAGGTCGCCAACGCGGGTCGGAAAGCGCACAACCTGGAGCGCGGCATCTTCGAGACGCGAGATATCTACGAAATTCGCTACTAGACCGATCATGCGGCGAAGGGCACGACGGCCGGCAGAGGATGCCTCGACAAGCTCTGGATCCTTGTGGCTTTCGCGGAGCTCTTCGTCGATAAACTGCATATTGGCGGACGCAATGCTCAGGCCATTGTTGAGGTCGTGAGCGAGCAGGGCTGCCGCTTCTGCTGCGAACAAACGCAGGTGGTCTGCATGTTCATTAAGTGCCTGTAGCTCTAGGTAGGCCCGTCTCGTTCTCTCGAAGGCATCTATGCGCCGAAGCAGCTCCTTCATGTACACCGGCTTGGCGATGAAGTCGTCTGCCCCCACATCGAAAGCTTGCACTCGATCCTCCGCATCGTCCCAGCCTGATAGTACAAGTACAGGGAGGCGCGGGTTCGCGGTCTTGAGCTCACGCACGACGTCGAATCCGTCCTTGTGGGGCATTCTTAGATCCACGAGAGCTAGGTCTGGAGGCGAGAGCTTCGCGGCTTCGGTTGCCTCCAAGCCGTCGACAGCTTCGATTACTTCGAAGCCGCGCTTGCGCAACACGCGACCGACGGTTCGGCGCACTTGCTTGTCATCGTCCGCAAGAAGAATTCTGGCGGCATGGGTCTCCACCTCTGGCGGCGTGAGTCCCTCCGACGAGGTAGGGCCCAGCGGCGCAGCGAGTGCAGCGCCCATGTTAGCAGCAGCGCTTCCCACCAGTCTTACCGTTCCCCGGGGGGCTCAGTGTGCTTCACTTGCATCGAGTGCAGCGCCATTCGGACGATGCCCTTTAGATCAACATGGTCCCAGGGCTTGAGCAGGAAGCGGTGGACTGCTCCCTCGTTGAGCGCGCGCACTGCTAGGTGCACGTCGGCGCGGGCTGTTAGAAGAATGCGCAGCATATTGGGATACATGATTCGCACCTGGGTGAGCAGGTCGAGCCCATTCATCCTTGGCATATTGAAATCACTGATGATGGCGTCGCAAGGCGTCCTCTTCAGTAGGGCTAGTGCGTCCACGCCATCCCCAGCTTCGTGCATGCTGTACCCAGGCACGTGCAGCGAGCGTTTGAGAGCCCTACGGATATCGGGCTCGTCATCTGCCAACAGGATTGAATAGTTGTCTTCCATGCACCTCTCCCCCAGCGAGTACTGTCCTACGATGAGGGAATCGGACCAAGCGCGCCAAGCTTGAGGTAGCGACCGCAAAAGTCTGCGATCTCCCTGGCTTGGCGCCGATTCTGCGGCTAGGAATTGCCGCTATCGCGCAGGCCTAGGCGGCTAAGGACGCGCTTTAGATTGGATCGGTCAATGCCAGCGACACGCGCGGCCTCGGATATGTTGCCATTTGTGCGCTCAAGTAGGCGCTGCAGATAGGCTCGCTCAAACTCGTGCAATGCCATGCGCTTGGCGTCCGAGAAGCCATGCTCATCGGTCCATGCAAGGTCGGGAAAGCTCGGTCCAGTAGCCGGCTGGGCAGGCATTATATCCCCTGGGGACGCTGCCAGGGTATTGCGCGTGAGTGCCACAAGACCGCCAGTAATGCGTCTGGGTAACGCGGGCAAGTCGATCTGGGATCCAGCTGTCATGGCGAGGGCGCGCTGCACCGCGTTCTCTAGTTCGCGCACATTGCCGGGCCAATCGTAAATGCAGAGGGCTTCCATGGCGCGAACCGAGAAATGGACTGCTTCGTCACGGCCGAGGCGAGTGGCGTGTTTCTCGAGTAGGTGTGCCGCAAGCAAGGGCACGTCATCCAACCTCGCACGGAGTGCGGGCAGGCCCAGATTTACAACGTTTAGTCGATAGTACAGATCTAGGCGGAACTGCTTGCTTGCGGTAGCCTTCTCGAGGTCAACGTGCGTTGCAGTGATAACTCGTACATCGATAGCCCGCGTTCCGGTGCCGCCAACCGCGCGAACTTCGCCTTCTTGGAGTACACGCAGGAGGCGCAGTTGGACCGGCAGGGGAACATCGCCAATCTCGTCGAGGAAAAGGCTGCCACCATGTGCTTCGGCAAAGACGCCGGGCCGGGCACCAGTCGCGCCCGTGAAGGCGCCCCGTGTGTGTCCAAAGAGCTCACTGTCAATCAGGGCCTCAGGAATCGCACCACAGTTGAGGGCAACGAAGGGGCCTTGAGCGCGACTCGAGCGATCGTGAATAGCGCGGGCAACGAGCTCCTTGCCAGTACCCGACTCTCCTTGTATAAGTACGTTAACATCAGAGTCGGCCAGTTTACTGATCTGGCCAAAGACCTCGCGCATGGCAGGGGTTGACCCCACGAGGGTTTCAAAGCGCTCACTCTCACTTACTTTCTTCTCGAGGTCGCGAGTCCGACGTTGCAGGCGACAGTGATGGCCAGCACGTGCCAGCGTGATCGCAACCGCATCAGGGTCATCGAGGGGCTTGATGAGATAATTGAAGGCGCCGCCCTTGAGGGCTGAGACAGCGGTCTCTGCGCTATCGTCTGCGGTCAGCATCACTACAGGCAAGAAACCGTCTAGCTCCTTGGCCTTGGGGAGCACCTCGAGGCCGCTCATCTCCGGCATATTCACATCGAGAAGAACTAGGTCATAGCTATGCGACTGGCTCTGCAAGACCTCAAGAGCTTTGACGGGGCTTGTGTAGCAGTCGAGGTCGAACCCACGTCGACGAAGCAGTCGTTGAAGTGAAGCGAGAACCTCCGGTTGATCGTCAACCGCAAGCACGCGCCAGCAATGCTCACTAAGCTCACGCGGGGGCGTGGCATCTAGTTGACTCTCCGCGATTCCGGACACAGGCATGATCGTCTCCAACTTACGGCGCAGCGGCAAGGGGCCACGGACGCCAGGCAGGTTAGAGCATCGGCCACACGAGGGCTGGGCTTGAGGCTTTACGCACCCATGGGTGCATGGGGACGCAGAATCTCGACTCCAACCTCATGTAGGAAGATCTGCACTGCGTCGCATAATTGATATTATGTCAACTGGAGGTCTAGCGCAACAGACCACGAGCCAGAGAGTCAGAGGGATCAAACTGCGGCGCATCGGGCGGCCTCTATAGCAGCTTTGTCCGCGGATTATCGCCCCGTATTCGCAGCTCCTGTGTAAGCTGCCGGCTTGGCCGTACTCCGCTCAGATTTCGTTCGAACTGCCCTTCTCGCCGTTGCATCAGTGGTCCTGGCGACTGCCTGTCGTGGCGGCGGAACTCGCACCTCAGCTGACGCCGCTAGCGGTGGCGCCGACGATGCCGACTCGACGTACCCAGCGCCTAGGACCGACTTGGTTCCTGCTGCTGGCGCCGATTCGACCTTCGAATTGGCCACCTGGAATATCGAGAACTTCCCCAAGGAAGCAACTACTCCCAAAGTCGTAGCCGATCTGATCGCCTCCCTCGACATCGATATGGTGGCTGTCCAGGAGATCCAAGACCAGGCTGCATTCGAGGAAGTCGTGGCAAGGCTGCGCGGATACGACGGGCTCGTCTCGAGCCACACATACGGCGATGGCAGCTATCAGAAGGTCGGCTACATCTACAGGTCTAGTCTGGTGAGCGTGAGCGGCGCGTTCCTGCTCTTCGGAGATAGCGGCTACGAGTTTCCACGGCCGGCGCTGAAACTGGACGTCGTGGTTCACGGCGACGAGGCCATCTCGTTCACAGCGTTGGCACTGCACTTGAAAGCAGGTGGTGGATTTTCTGACCGCGAGCGTCGCGAGGAGGCGATCGTTATCTTAGAGAACTTCCTACGTACTACGGTGGACGGTGCCGGTAACGATCGGATTGCCGTGATCGGTGATTTCAACGATACGCTGGGCACGGGCTCGGCGGTTTTCTCTCCCTTTACTGGGGCTTCTGACCGATACACAATGCGCACAGCTAGCAACGAGGCCGCCGGCGACGTCAGTTTCGTGCCGTCTTCTGTCTTGCTCGATCACATCGTGACAACCAGTGAATTCGACGATGCCTTCGCCAGTGGTAACACCATCATTCCTCGTCTGGATATGCAGATGAGTGGCTATGAGGGGCAAGTCAGCGACCACCTTCCGGTGATTATGCGTCTTCCGCTGTAGCGCGAATTGGCAGTGTAATTCGCAAGGAGGTGCCCTCGCCGGCCAGCACCTCTATCGTTGCTCCACGCTTCGCAGCGATTGCGAGCGCTACGCTTAGCCCTAGCCCGAGGTGGCGGTGGTCCGCCTTGGTTGTGGCTCCAGGGGCCCTGTGTTGCTCAAGATCTAGTACTGCTCCCGAGTTGCTGAGTTCCAGCTCGATCGCCGTGGTGCTCTTGGCTCGTGCTTGAACTTTGACGCGGGCGTCGGAATCGTCCAGCAGGCAGGCATCAACCGAGTTGGCAAGAAGTGTGAGAACGATCAGGTCGAGCTCGGCAAGCTGCCACCACAGCTCCGGCAAGTCGTCGGCAATCTCGCTCTCGAACTCGATAATGCCCATGCGCCCAACACTCTTTAGAAGGTTCACCGATCGCGCGAAGAGGCGCGAGAAGTCGATGGGCTCCGCGGGCTTCGGGGAGATTCTGGCGAACCCCTGAAGCTGAGCCCCCATGAGCTTGAGGCCGCCAACGGCTTCCGCCAGCTGATCCACGTCCTCCATCTCCACGGCCTCACCATTCTCAAGGCAGTCTCGGAAGAGGTACTCTGCGCTGGAGAGCCCCTGGACGAGGTTATTGAGTTCGTGGGCCATGGGGCCAAGGAGGCTGCCGCCAAAGCCGAGCCGTGACATCGCGAGGAGCTCATTGTAGGTGCCGATGCGCAGCTGCCGAGTGCTAACCAGAAGCGCCCCGTCTGGCGCCCTAGTCGAACTCGACTCAACCCACCGACTGTTCAAGGCACTTGCGGCGACTAGGTAGGCCACACTATCGACCGGTGCGTTCCAAGGGTGGGCCTTCGCCGAAGGAGAAACGAGAGCCGCTTCTAGAGCCGCTTCGGTGAACGCACTTGCGTCAATCCCAAGGATAGCCAGCGGATCTCCAAAGACAATCTCAGGAGGAGAGCCCTCTCTATGTCTGGCAACCAGGCACCAGGAGTTGGCTCGCGCACCGGCTATGTCTGGGTACTGCACGCCCTGATAGTATCGCCCCAAAGTGCTGATTCGTTTAGCGCTCGGGGCAACTACTTGCACTTGCCGTCTTTGGGTGGGCAAGAAAAGCGCACGTGCATATGCTCGTTGTGCCCTGGCTCGTGCCTGACTATGGCTTTGCGTGACCCGCGGCCATGTGGATACTGCAAGACCTTGGCGAGCCTGGCTTTGGAGATACGCCTCTTCCGAGCCTTTTTGTAAAGCAGTTTCTGAGTCTCGTAGCTAATGAAAATTTGCTCTGCTCCACCAGGCATGGACTGGGAATCAACAAAGGACATCAGGAGTGTCCACGTTGCATCGAAGTCGAGATTCTTAGCTGTTGCATCAACAAAGCTGCGCGGATAGCCAACGGGCCGCTTAACGAAGTAGAAGCCAAGATCTATATCCCGCCCGGACTGATGCGAGGCATGCATTGAGATCTTGCCCCCGCGCTTGGCCGAGATGTCACCTACTGCAAGCGAGTGCGCTCTCTTGTGCCGACGTCGCACTTCACTCACCGCCCTCTTTACGTTTCGAATCGTATGCTCGGCGCCGTAGGTGCGCTTTGGTCGACGAATGAAGTAGCCAGGGCCGGCTTTTAGCCGGCTTGCATTGCGCAGACGTCCGCGATTGGTGGCTCCGACGCTCTGCCCGAGGATGAAGCGCTTCCCGGTTCCACCCGCACCTGGCAGTACCTTGAGCTTCTTGCCCGCATAGATCGCGGTGCTCCCAAGGCCATTGCGCGAGACGAGGTCGTCGACGGATGTGTCGTAGAGCCCGGCTATCGATCCCAATGTGTCGCCTGAGGTGATCTTGTAAACGACCAAGCCCTTCACAGGCCGTGTTGACTCAGACATCTTCTCTTTCGCCCGTTTCTTTGGCTCGGTTGCGATCGCCACGCGAGTGGGTTTCTTCGCTGCTGAATCCGAGGGAATTTGCAATCGACGTCCCACAGGGAGTGCGTCACCCTTGAGGCCGTTTTGCTCTCGGAGCGCGTCCAGTTCGCACCCGTAGCTTCGAGAGATGTCCCAGAGCGTGTCCCCCGCGTCCACGACGTGAAACTGCTTGGCGCGGGCACTGTGAGCGCTCCCCAGGGTTGATAGACAAATTACTAAGCAAAGAAGCAGGCGCACTTTCATGGTCGCGAACGATCCCCCTACACCATGAATGCCTCCCGTTGGCCCTCGGGACAAGTTTTCTGCACTACATGTAGGTTTTGATGCCTCCGCATATAGTAGAATTTGCATGGCCCATAGCTTGGATCCGGCTTAGGTGGGCGTGTAGGGTTTAGTCGATGCGGACTTCGACCTGCAAATGCGCGGTCGTTGCTCCACGGGAAAGGCACGCGAGTCAACATGGATGAATTAATGACGCAAGCTAGCAGTGGGATTGGGGTCACGCTAGCTCTATCATTCTTCGTAGGTGCGTACTTCTTTGCTGTCTGGGATGCCAGGCGCGAAGGTGCAGCAGAAGACGGTCAAGTTGGCCTCAAACTCGTTCTCTATACGCTAATTCTCGGTACGCTTGGCGTCGCCGTTGGTGGAGTGGACACCCTGCTTCACTTCATGTTGAGCGGCGCAGAGACCGGCACTCCGGCCATCAAGGCTGGCGTCGCAGGAATCGCAGCTGGCGGCCTTATCCTCGCCGGCCTTGTCATGGTGATGCTGCCTCGCACGAATACGAAGGACAATCCAAAAGCGTTTCGAATGACGCTTGGCTTCGTGGCCGTCATTGCCGGATCTGCAGCCATCGTCTACTTCTCCCTCTTCGTGACCAGCATGATCATGGGTGGTGGTACCTGGGTGCTGAAGTCGCGCATGCTTGCTCACTTCATCACCTACGGAGCTGTAGGCTATTTTGCCCTCAATACCCTTGGTGGATTGAGTGGATGGACGGCTCCGACGCGCCCGCAGGCGATTCCTCAAGGCGGCGGCTATCCCCCGCAGCAGAGCGGGGGCATACCTCAAGGCGGCGGCTATCCTCCGCAACAAGGTGGCATGCCTCAGCAAGGTGGCTATCCTCCGCAGGGTGGCATGCCTCAGCAAGGCGGCTACCCTCCACAAAGTGGCGGCGGCTACCCTCCACAAAGTGGCGGCGGCTACCCTCCACAGGGCGGCGGCCACCCTCCACAGGGCGGCGGCCACCCTCCACAGGGCGGAGGCGGCCACCCTCCACAGGGCGGCGGCGGCCACCCTCCACAGGGCGGCGGCTACCCTCCACAGGGCGGCGGTGGTTACCCTCCTCGCTAGTAGCGGGTGACCTCAAATAGCGACGCAAGAGAGTCCGGGCGCATGTCCCGGGCCATTTTTTGCGTCTGTGAGTTTGCAGATCTGGTGCGGCACAGTTCCCGATTGCTAGTGGATGGAGTTCAGAGGTACACTGCTTCAACGGTTACCCTCCCCCATGCCCATCCTAGTTGCACGATTTCAAAGCGCTGAAGAGTTCCTCGATCGGTACCTGGAAGACCTGCCCGATGGCGGGCTCTTTCAGCCCACCCGCAGGGCAATCGAGGTCGGCGAGGCTGTGCTCCTGGATATCCGAATGCCGCTCCTCAAAGACGGCATGCTCGTGCGGGGCACAGTTAGCTGGAGACAGCGTGGCAAGCGCGGCACAGGCCAGCGCGCCGGGCTAGGCATTGCCATCGCCAATAGCGAATCCAGCAAGCGCGACCACTTGCTGGCTCTGTGCCGGGGCGAACTCGGCCCAGAGGAGGCCCAGCGCAAGCATAGGCGCCTGCCTGTTGCAATCCCCGTCCAATGGCGGATACCAAACGAGATTCGCAGCCACGCGAGCTCCCTCGATGACATTGGGACAGGCGGAGTCTTCATTCGCACGACAACGCCACCATCCCAGGGCAGCCCGCTCGTCCTCGAGTTTGCCTCACCCGGGCGCGTCGGCGCCCAGAGCATCGAGGGCCGCGTCGCCTGGTCGAGCTCGAAGCCTGGAGCCGAAGGGGTTGGAGTCGAATTCCGATGTCGCGACATCGGCGGAATGCGTCGCCTTCGCGAGCTGATTCGGCGCATCGAGAACTCGGCCGAAGCGCAGGTCTAGCCTGAGACGAGCAAGTGCCTGTACCAGGAGTTGCTTGCGCGGGAACGCGCTTGAGAGACGGACATGAATTCGCCTGATCGAAACGATCGCCCCGACTTTGAAGAGTTTATTGCGCGGCGTGCCGTCCTGGGCGCGGGCCAACTCAGTCCCTACTAGGCCGACGTTGCGAATGGTGACCGTCAAGAGTTGAGCCGCTATCGCAAACCACTCCATG
>JAAEPE010000758.1 GCA_024222395.1 Myxococcales bacterium | reverse complement strand
GCTACCCTCACGGACCGACCGAACGATGCTGAGTTCGTTCTGCTGAGCCCATTCGGGGCAGTCCCCGAACGTTCATCATGGGGCGGCACACCCGGCATTGGTGCTTGTAAGGAAGCGTTGCAGTCTAGCGTTGTGGCAAATTTGTCTGAGCTACACCACTACTGATCACCTGTTGGACGCCAGTTTTGGCTCGGCCTCAGGCAAGAAACTGCGTTCCGTAGTGACACTCAAGTCTGGCTTAGCGACAACCACGGTCACGTTGTCCTGCCCTCCCGATGCATTTGCAAAATCAACGAGAGTCCGGCAGGCGGACTCTGGATCCTCCGTCACAGACAGCACCTCTGCCAGTGTTCCGGCATCAACATACCGATGCAGGCCATCGCTGCACAGGACAATCAGATCACCTTCTTCCAGATCCACTCTCCGCGCTTCGGCGACCACTTCGTCATTCGAGTTGCCGCCGAGCACATTCCACAACACGTTGCTCCAACGACTCGTCGACT
>JAAEPE010000757.1 GCA_024222395.1 Myxococcales bacterium | reverse complement strand
CTCACAAGAGATCCGAGCCCAGGGAGAGGTCGGTGGTGAGCCACGGGGAGAGCCACCGCTGAACCGAGACCTGGGGTTTGAGAATCGCACTGAGATCCAGGTGATGGGACACAGGCCTGGAGACTTTGATCAAACGAGGCCCCACATCCCCGCTCTTTGTTTGCAAATTGGAAACGCCTGCGCGACCCAGGTTTCCGGGTTTCCCTTATGCCCTCGCCCTGCTCACCGACCCCGGTAGGATCACTCCGCCCTAGCCAAATAGCGGACGTTGCGATGTTGCCTGCTGGGCCCTCAAAACCATCAGCTCCTACACATCTTCACAATTTCAGGGCTCAATCACGCAGCTCATGCATTCGCTGTCTACGCTTCGCAGACGGGCTCACCCCTCGTCCACGCAAGACTCGCTACCAACCGGCTGGCTAAGCCTTGGTCACGCGGAACTCTCATCCGCTGGGCAACGATGCAAAGTTTCTAGATTACATTGCATCTTCTTTCGCCTCTGCCAGAGCTTCGCCTGGCGCAATGAACACTTACCTCCCGCAGAGCTCGAGGAGCTCTCTGGCCCGCCACTCCCATCTGCGTGCGTTGCGATTCAGACAAGGTGCCCTGATCTCTTCTAGTGACGACGCGCAAGCTAGCTGTGATTATCGTCAACCCAGCGGTCGAGTTTGCTCCACTCCTCGTGGAGCCACTCGGCTCGCGCCTCGGCGTCTCGGGGAATTTCTGAGGCAGCAACTCGCCAGACTTGACGCGTACCTTCTGCTTGTAGAGAGCGCCGCCGACGAAGTCCTCGAGGCGATTGGCGCCTTCGAGGCCGGTGTGAGCCATGAAGACGACGTCGATATCGGGTCGGGATTCTATGAGAGCGCAAGCTCCAGCTGGCCGAACGGGAAGTACGTGATCTAGCTTCTGAGCGCGCGCGGCGGCGACTGGATTGCTCTTGGCGATCTTCTTGACGATCTTGGCCTTCTTCTCTGGCGAGAAGCGAGAACCTTCGGGAAAGACCACCAAGGCCTGGTTTTCGGTGATGCCTGTAAGGAGGTGTTGCATGTGAGCGGCTTGGCTTCCAACGTCTCCGGAACCGCGCTTTACAAACGCTCGGGGCATGCGATGCGAAGCCACGTCGACGACGGGGTTCCACAAGAGCTCAGACTTTTGCACGATGCGCGTGCCCATGCCGTGGCTCTGTCCGAGGAGTTTGATCGGCATGATGGTGTCGAGAATGCTTGCGTGCCGAGAGAAGAGAAGGATGGGTCCAGGTGAGCAGCAGTCCACGTCTTCCATCTCGATCTCCATGCCGTAGATGATCTCGGCCAGAGCGATGGTCTTTGGAACGAAAGAAGATCTCGACCGCCAGATGAGCTTCCGCGCGGCGCTTGGGGCTCATGAGGAGGGTATAGATCCACGACACCTGCAGGTGAACGAGTGCGATGCACTGCATTAGGAGAACCGAGAAGATGTAGACGTGGAATCTGAGTAGAGGCAGCGCATGTCGACTGCGGAGCATGTCCCTGGCGATGGCGTAGACAGCGAGAATGGGAAGCAAGGCCCCGTAGATTGCCGTGAGCAGGACAAGCGCGGGAATGGAAACAAGCCGTCTTCCCCACTTGTGATGAAACGGTTGTGAGAACATGCCGTCCGTCGAATTGGCAGACGCCTCGGGACGTCCATCCGTGCCTCGCGCCACACGTGCCCGCTCGATCATTTCTTCCGAGCAGTGCGCCGCTGACCGTTGGCTCGGTTTCGACGAGGTACGTTGGCTGCGAGACGGGCTGCTCATAAAGAAAGGGCCGTCAGCGAAGAGCCCTACGATTCGCCATCCAATCTGTAGATGGCAAGCAAGATTGTAGGCAAGACGCCTACAATTGAAAGATTCTCAAGGAGTGAGTCCCATTCAATTGCAAACGAACCTACTCACCGGCGGTTCTGCGAAGCATTGCGACGGAAATCGCGCTCAGCACCGCGGCGTTAGCCACAAGCCACAGGCTGTCGAGCCCCATGTACTGAATGTCCGCAACACCGGTGAAGGCGTGGAAGAGCAGGTGCCCAGCAACGCCAATTCCTAGACCAGCGAGCACCCCCCGAAGCTTGCGGACTCCGAAGAGGAGGGCGGCAAGGCCGAGAGGAATGAGCGCGCTAAAGAAGAGCACGTTGCCGTGCCCCGAGCTGCCGAAAAGTGTGAGGTCCCAAGTGGGAAGTCCACGGGTGAGGGTCTCAACAACAGGCAGACCCGCGAGGCAGCTGGAGATGTAGGGCAGGAAGAAGAGGCCGCTAGCTCCGAAGAGCATGCCGCCCGCGAAGCCTGCGCCGACGGCGATGCGACGCCGCATTCCGAAGAGAAGCCCACCGGCGAGAAGGCCTGCGAGAAGAAGCTGAAGCCCACCAGTCTTGGACCGAGCTTTGAGGACGGCAGCTTCCGCATCAATGAGTCCGGCGCCGTACTTCTCGAGGCTGTAGCCATCGGGATGCATCGCGGTGTCTTTGAGAATCTGCTCGACCGCCTTGGGATCGGTGATGCCCTCGCCAATGATGAGAGCAGCGACGCCTGCTGCGTGTGGTGCTGCCATCGAGGTGCCCATGAAGGCGAAGTAATCGCTCTGGGTTGGGTCGCCGACGGCAATGGTGTTTTGCAGGACGCCATCGGGTTGGCCGTCGCCATTTTGATCGACGCGGGTGTTTCCGCCAGGAGCAGCGATGTCTAGGCCTTTGCCGTAGTTGGAGTAGAAGGTGGTCTTGCGATCGAATTGGGTAGCAGCAACGGCGACCGCGCCTGGGTAGGCAGCTGGGTAGCCGAGCTTTTTGCGGCCATCGTTACCAGCGGCTGCGATTACCGTAACACCCTTGTCGTGCGCGTATTGGACGGCCTTCTTGAGTACGCGGGAAGGCATTGGTCCGCCGAGACTCATGTTGATGACTTGTGCACCTTCGTCAGCGGCGTAGCGAATGGCGTCGGCGATGCCTGCCACAGAACCCGAGCCTGAGGCTGAGAGAACCTTCAGAGGCATGATCTTTACGTTGCGTGCAACGCCTGCAACGCCTTTGCCGTTGTGGGTTGCCTGCGCGATGGTGCCGGCAACGTGGGTACCGTGGGCGTGGTCATCATTGGCGTGACTATCGTTGTCGACAAAGTCCCAGGGCTTGACGAAGGCGACACCTTCGAGGTCTTCGGCCATGTGAAAGCGCCCGTAATCTTCGTAGGCGACACCGGTATCGAGGACAGCGACGATAACGCCTTCACCATCGGCGAGTTTCCAAGCGGCGGGCATATTGATCTGTCCCATGTGCCACTGGAATTTGTATTGCGGATCATCGGGGAAGCCAGCCCAGTTGGCGCCGGGGGCAGGCGTGAGCGTGTGCTTGCCCTCGAGATTGCTAAACGCTGGCCGTTGCATTTCCCGTTCGCTAATGTGGCGATACAGCGTCAGATCATGTGTTTGAGCACGCATGTAGCCTTGGTACCGATACAGCGTCGGATGATGTACTTGAACACGCATGTAGCCTTGGTACTCAGAATCAGGCTCCGCGATTTCAACATCCGAGTGC
Source organism: Myxococcales bacterium (assembly GCA_024222395.1). Taxonomy (GTDB): domain Bacteria; phylum Myxococcota_A; class Polyangia; order Haliangiales; family Haliangiaceae; genus NORP324. Next base: position 645 of record JAAEPE010000757.1, on the reverse strand, counting down.
GTGCTAAGAGCTTTGAGTAGTTCGTCCTGGCGCATAGGCGAGACGTGGGCGCGGTAGAAGCGCTCGCCCTCGGACTGGTCTGAGACTAGCACCAAGTCGATCCCGAACTCGTGTTCGATTGCTTCGACATCGCCATCGTCTACGTCGTCCTTGAGGTCTATTAGGATGTCATCCGGGTCGGCATAGTCCAGAGCCGCCACTCGGTCGGCCTCGATCTGTGCATCGCTTAGCCCGTTGTCTTGGGCGGGGCGGAAGTAGATCCACACCGCCACCATGGCCACCAAGAGAAGGAGCCAGAAGATCTTTGAACGACCGCCCCGTCGTGAGTCATGTCCCGAATTTTCGCTCATACCCTACTGAGTATAGCGGCCGATCGAGATGAGGCCTGCAATGATTTCATGTGTGTGACGATGATGTGACAGGGGCGCCGATCAAGAAATCAGCATAGAAATCATAGATTACGTATAGTTACGATGTAAGACCTCGCCCTGTCCCCCTCTCTCGAGAGTCGCGAAGCTATGTCTAGCGCTTCTGTCGCTTGAATTCGTGGGGGAGCAGAACTTCGCCAGGGCTCTCGATCGCGACTGTCGCGGCGGCGAGCAGATATTCGGTGGGATTGACGTCGAGCATTCGGCACGTTCCGAT
>JAAEPE010000756.1 GCA_024222395.1 Myxococcales bacterium | reverse complement strand
TAGAAGCGAGAATCTAGCGGAGTGGGTCAGGGCCAAGGCGAAACGTCCAACAGCAATCATCGCCTCCAATCAAAGCAACACATGGGCCAGTATGCGTCCCAAGTAGAGTCGGGCAGTTCCGCGGGATGTCCACATGTAGGTGGGGAACTTCTCACCAAAGAGTGATGGTTTTGCTCCCTCGTTGTGGGTTGTCAGCCACAATACTCTGGTGCGGCTTCGTTGGGTTCTAGGGGTGCTTGCGGTGTCATCCGCCACCCTTGTCTATTGGCAGCAGAGGCCGTCGCAGCAACCAGAGAGCCCCATGACTGAGGCGGTTGTGCTCTCAGACGCCGAGGTGGTGCGCGATGCGGCACCTCTTGACGATGGTGCGGCGACGCCCTTGCCGGCGCTTGACGGAACCGCGCTAACCGTCGAGTTAGTTCATGGAGCCGAGAGCTACTACCTTGCTCCCATGCCAGAGGATGGCGGCGATCGAGAGAATGCTCCCCGGGTACGCGATGTCTCCGGAGGTAGCGCCTACTACGATCCATGGCTAAGCCGTGCGGCAAGAGAGATTGCCGTGCAGGGAGCAATCCTTGGCACTTCCCCGCCAGAACCCGTTCTATCCTTTATTCTTCGCTCCTTTGGTGCACCCGAGGGAAGCGTGGCGCAAATGCTCGTGAAGGTGAGTGGCGATGATCCCGGGGTGGTCGACCATGCGGTTGCCAGTGCATTGGAAGCTGCGCCTCAAGGCAGCGGACGACTCCTCGTTGGTGTTGGCGAAGCTGCGGTTGAAAGCGGGGAGCACGAGCGGCGGCTAGTGGTGGTGAGTGCTCGTCGTGACTTCGAATTGGCACCAACGACGCGAACGTTGGAGATGGGAGAAATCTGGCGCATTGGTGGCCGGGCGCCTACCGGTTTCGCCGATGCGAGTGCCTCGGTACTCTACCCGGATCATTCGATCGTTGTTCTTCCCGTGGAGATGTCGGGGCACGACTTCTCAGTCCAGGTGCCCGCCGGTGAGTTACAGGGAACCGTACGAGTTTCCATAGATGGGGTCGGTCTGACAGGGCCAGGCAAGCTGCTGCAGTTGCAGGCCGAGGTGGGGGGCGAGGTGCCTACCAGTATCGAGGTTCTACTGCCTCCGGCTGAGACGTTTTCTGAGCTTCAGGATGCCGAAGCGTATGCGCTGGAGCGGCTTAACTATGATCGACGTACCCAGGGGCTAGAGATGCTCGAACTAGATGCGGTGCTCAGCGATGTCGCCAGAGCACACTCACAAGAGATGCGGGATGAGTCCTACTTCGCGCACCAGAGCCCCACAACTGGACTCGCTGCAGACAGGATTCGAAATGCTCGGTACGCCGCGACCACCAATGGCGAAAACCTCGCGTTTAACGACTCGATCGCCGAAGCCCAGTCCTCGCTAATGGAGAGCGTGGGGCATAGGCGAAATCTGGTTAGCCCACGCTTCACCCACGTCGGAATCGGCTTGGCCCGAGAAGACAGCTCTTCTGGGAAGACCTCGTGGCATCTAACGCAGCTCTTCGCTCGCAAGGTGGTGCCACTCGATGCACAGGAGGTTGCCAAGACCTTGGTCGAGGCCATCAATGCACACCGCTCTGAGCTTGGGCTCGATCCTCTTGAGGTGCGAGAAGAACTCGTAGCCCTGGCGCAGGAAGGTTGCGAGAGAGCCCTCACCGACAAATTTTCGGATGTTCCATCAGATATCGCCCCAAGGGCTAGCCGCGTAGCGCATGGCAGGGTCTCAGTTAGCGCACACGCTTTCTACGAACTCGCCACCCTCGATGTGGCTGAACTTGGCGTTGGCGAGGAGTTTGTGCAAATCGGTCTTGCGCTCTTGAGAGATCCGGAGAGCCTCGAAGGGCGGACCTTCTTGGTCGTCGTTGTAGCAGAGCCGGGCTAGATTGCTCCGCCAAACGGCGTAGCGTACGATGCCATAGGCATGGATAGCGCGGATACGGAGAAGAAGCCGAAGCGCGGGGCTGGCGCAGCGAAGAAGAAGCGCAAGAGCCTGGCAAGGCGGCTCTTGCGCGTCGTCGTCTTGCTCTGGCTTGCCCTCTTGCTCGTGACCGGTTGCATCCTGATGTGGCGCACCTCGGGGTTCACCAGTAGTCAGCGCCCCGCAACCCCGGTGAAGGTCGAGATATCAGGTCCTGCCGCCCGCATTGAACGCTTGGCGCAGGCGATTCGAATCCAGACGATAAGCGATGGCAGTGGGCCGCCGCCGGCCACCAACCTCTTCGCCCTGCACGAGCACCTGCGTGTCTCCTTTCCTCGCGTCCACCAGTCGCTGGTGCGAGAGAATATATCTGAGTACAGCCTGCTCTATACCTGGAAGGGCAAACAACCAAACTTGCCAGCTCTCATCCTCGCGGGACACCTCGACGTTGTGCCTGCGGATCCCAAGCGCTGGAGCCATGATCCGTTTGCTGGGACTGTCGATGGATCACATCTCTACGGTCGTGGGACCATGGACGATAAGGTCACTGTGATGGCGCTACTCGAGGCGGTGGAGCTTCTCCTTGAGGAGGGAGTAATTCCCGAGCGCACTATCTATCTCGCCTTTGGCCACGACGAAGAAGTCGGTGGCTATGAGGGCGCAAAAATCATCGCAGACATTCTCGAGCTGAGAGGTGTCGTAGCAGAAGCCACCATCGACGAAGGCATGGTCATCACCGAGGGCATCATGGATGGAATCTCCGATCCTGTTGCCCTTGTCGGCATTGCAGAGAAGGGTTTCATGAACCTGGAATTGCTGGTCACCGGCGCAGGTGGCCACTCGTCAATGCCCCCGCGCAAGACGGCTGTAGGGATACTTAGCCGGGCCATCCTCCGTTTGCAGAACAATCCCATGCCGGGCACCTTCGCCAGTTCGGTTCGGCAGATGCTCGAAGCCGTGGGGCCGGAGTTCGGCTACGGAAGGCGCCTTGTCATGGCGAACCTTTGGCTCTTTGGAGGCATGGTGAAGTCTTCCTTCTCAGAGAAACTCGCGACCGACGCATTGCTGCGGACAACGATAGCACCAACCATGCTCGAAGGTAGCTCGAAAGAGAATGTTCTCGCCCAAGAAGCTCGAGCCGTGGTCAATCTTCGCATCAAGCCGGGAGACGCCGAAGAGAGTGTACTGGCGCATATGCGCACGGCGATAGACGACCCACGGGTAGTGCTGCGAGTTATGGAGATGGTTCCGCCGCAGACGTCGTCCAGCAGCAAGTCGCGAGTCTTTCACATCATAGAGGACACTCTACGCAGCATCGATCCGAGCATCATCGTAGCGCCCGGTCTGATGCTCGCACTGACCGACTCGCGACACTATTCGAAGATCTCTACAGATATCTATCGCTTCACCGCCATGCGTCTCGGCCCTGAAGACCTGCAGCGACTACACGGCGTCGACGAGCGAATCTCGCTTTCAAACTACATCGAAATCATTGCCTTCAACAGGCGCCTGATTCGCGCAGCGGCGCAGTGAACTCACGTCTCTCTCACGTCGTCTCTCTCACGTCTCTCTCGCGTCCCGTGGGCACGAGGAGCACGGATGCCACACGCCAGCATCACTCTGATATCGGATGAATTCGGAGCTGATTCGTCTGCCCGCCGCATCCAATGGGGACAGCTGCGGTAATGATTATCTTCTCACCGGGAACTACGAGTTTGTGGGTAAGCAATTCGTGCTCGACACGTTCGAATAGTTCGTCTTCTGTGACGCAGGGTTGGATGAGCATCGGCATTAGGCCCCAGTGCAGCGCGAGGCGTCGGTACACCGCGGCATTGGTCGTAAAGGCGACGATTTGTGCTTTGGGGCGGTGCTCACTCATCAGCCGAGCAGCACCACCCGAGTTGGAAATAACGGCGATGGTCTTGATGCCCAACTGTGTCGCGGCAACTTCTGCGGCGTGAGCGACGGCGTTGGCTGAGACCTTCAGATTGAGCGACTGCGTCTCCAGGCCGCTGTGGAACTCCTCACTGGATTCGATTTCCTCGATGATGCGTCCCATCGTTCGCACGACTCCCACCGGGTCCCGACCAACGGCGGTCTCTCCGGATAGCATGAGGGCATCCGTGCCATCGAGTACGGCATTGGCAACGTCGGAGGCTTCTGCGCGAGTTGGGCGTGCGTGCTGAATCATCGACTCGAGCATCTGAGTGGCCGTAATGACGATCTTGCCCGCGGCGTTTGTCGCGTGAATGATCTTCTTTTGCGCGAGCGGCACCTTCTCCGGACCCATCTCCACGCCCAGGTCTCCGCGAGCCACCATGATTCCATCAGCAACTGCGATGATCTCGTCAATTCGATCAACAGCATGAGGCTTCTCTATTTTGGCTATCACCGGGATGCTCACATCGCCAACAGTGGCGAGCCTTTTTGCCTCTAAGACATCTTCGGGTGAGCGTACGAACGAGAGGGCTATGAAGTCGACATTCAGCTTGAGACCATAGGCGAGGTCCTCGCGATCCTTTGCTGTGAGGGCAGGCGCGGATACCGCAACGTTGGGGAGGTTGATTCCCTTGTTGTTCTTGAGCGTGCCGCCCTCTTCGACCACGGTGCGGACCTCCGTATCGGTGACCTCCGCAACACGCAGTGCTAGGAAACCGTCGTCGAGGAGGATTAAGTCTCCGCTACTCACGTCTCCGACGATTCCCGCGTAGCTGGTCGCTACCCGATTGACGTCTCCGACGACAGTGATGTCGGTAGTAATGGTGAAACGAGCACCTTGCTTGAGTTCGACTTCGTCATTTTCGAAACGAGCGACGCGAATCTTGGGGCCTTGCAGATCCAGCAGTGCCGCCACCGAACGCCCTGCCTCCTTGGCCTGTTGCCGCAGGTTCTTCAAGTTCTTCTCGTGAGTGGCGTAGTCGCCATGAGAGAAATTGAGCCTGGCCACATTCATACCGGCATCAATGAGCTGGCGCAGCTTCTCAGGGGTACTGCTGGCTGGACCTAGGGTGCAAACAATCTTGGCGCGACGCATTATGCGAGAGAGTGTATGGCGGCGCCGCCCGCATGGCATTCGTCTTGGGTCTCAATGAGAAAATCTGCCAAATTCTCGATACTTGCTAGGGGTAAGAAAATCTCCCTGCCGGTTGGCCGCGGTGATAGAAGCGCGGCCAACTGGAGCGTGAGGCGTATTCCCTGGGGATTGTTGGTTTTGACAACAGACGTTTGGGCTCTCGGAGCTTGCGGATCCGGATCTGGCATCTGCGCTGACTTTGACAATCCAAGACGCAACCTCGCTAGGGATTGTGCAAACGCCAATCCCGATGACCCCACTGCACTGCTCGCCAGCCTAAAAGACAGCGGGCATGCTGGCTCTTGGGCCGTGGATGAGCACGGCATGCCGGCATTCGACTTTGGCATCGATCATCACTGCGACTCCATTGCCACTATGGAGTTTTGGGATCTCAACCTCCATCCACTGAGCGCCGAGCCTCTCACTTCTGGAGGGGGGATGAAGTCCGAGAAGAAGAGCGCCTTCGTCGCAGGCGGGCAGCTGTCGCCGACTTCAGACACACTTCTAGCTACTCCAAAGAGACGCAAGTCGCGCTCGCACAAAGCGAAGCAGTCTCGCTTCCATCTGGAGTTGTTGACGCGACGAGCTCATCCGAGATTGACCATTTCCCGGCAGACATATTCCTGGCGACCATTGACCAAGCCGCGGTGCCCGATGCCGTTTGGTTGAACGACGATGAACCCAATACCTTGCTGGCATGCACGGAAGCGCTGCTGAGTTGTCTCTCAATGCAGAAGGGCTCATCCACCTCAACCCCGCCTTGGCCAGGGAGACTCTGATTCATGCGTTGAGCGCACAACATGGCTCCGCTAGCGCGACTCCATCTCGTATTCCCAAATCACTCTCCGGTGTAGACTCCTTCAGCGACGGTGACAGCAACGCCGAGCGAAGTGATTCCTACATATTCTTGCCCGCAGCGATTGCGCGCTACATAGCAATTACAAGGGATATGGATTTCCTCGCCTTCAAGGCGCCGTATTGGCCTGTTGGTGACACCGAAACAGGTGCCGTCAGCGAGCATCTCATCGGGATGTTCGCCTACCTTGTCGATTCTATCAGGGTGGGGCCACACGGTCTCATTGGAAGGGGAGCGGGAGACTTCGGAAGTGCCTTACTCAGATGTCAGTGGTTCCGATGTGAGCGAAGACGGGGCATTGGTCTTCAACTCTGCCCTCGTCGTTCACGGTATTCCGCTGCTGACGGAGGTGCTTGCTTCGGTCGATGGCGAAGGTGGTGATGGCTTCGCCGAGCTTGTGACGGAGCGGGTCTCGGCGCTAGCCTGAATCGATCACCTTCGGTGAGAGATTCAGGCTGGTTGACGCCAAAGCGTCAAAGGTTATGAGTATTTGTGGTTGGCGAGAGAAGAGACTCTCCCAAACAGTCTGTAGTGGGAATTTCGGCAAGGTGGAAGGTGTTGTTGTTTCATGTGTGCATTGCCGAAGATCCGTCCGAAGTACCTTTGCACGCCGGCCAAGAGGAGCGTTTCTTTCACGGCTACTATCGCCACTACTGTTACTTGCCGATGTATGTGTACTGCGGGGAGTACACGCTTTCCGTGCAAATGCGGCCGTCCAAAATAGATGGAGCCAAGGGCGCGAAGAAGATCTGTGATCGGATCATCACAAGTAATCGGCCTGGCGAAGAATTCGCGACTCAAATCCATGTTTGCAATGCCCGCCGAGCGGGCGCGCCGGTAGGATGTGCGAAGCGGTGTGGCGGCACGAGCATTCAAAGAGATTCGCTATCGGACACAGAAGGCATGGAGTTGCACGCGCCGAGTGATCGGCAAAGCCGAGCATCTATCGAAAGGAGCGAACCCTCGTTTTGTCGTACCTCGCTCTCATCCAAGGAATTTGAGAGGCGCTACGTCTACGAGGAGGTCTATTGTGCTCGCGGCGTGATGGAAAATCGCATCAAGGAAGTACAGCTCGATCTATTTGGAGACCGAGCGAGCTGTCACACGTTTCGCGGCAATGCTCTCAGGCTCTGGTTTGCGATGGCGGCT
>JAAEPE010000755.1 GCA_024222395.1 Myxococcales bacterium | reverse complement strand
CCTGACCATCCTGGCTCTCGAGAGTGCAGAGGATTGTCGCAAGAGTGCGGGCACCGACGATGCCGCCTTCGCCACCTGCCTCGAGAACGTGCTGCACATGGGCAAGCTCTCTAGATAGGATCGCTCGTCCACTGGATGTGATCCGCGTGCACCCAGAACTTGTTGTGGTCACTGCACGCGGCCGGCGGCAAGCCGTCGATGGATGCAATCTGTAGCCAACCGTCGGAACGCGAGAGGGCGAAGGCCTCTACCCTCAGCACCTTGGCGGTGTGGGCCCAGATGGCCCCCTTGGCCCTGGTGTGAATGGGCGCGTTGGCCTTGAGCACGTAGGGAATCGGCCGGAGATGATGGCCGCGACCGCAGTGTCCCATGCCAATGGTCCCCAGAGCCCCGAGTCCGTGTGGTGGTACGCTGTTCTGCACCGAGAGTTTTTCTGAGTTGGTCCAGCCCTGGAGGGTCGAACCATCACTCCACCGGGCCCGCAGTTTGACCCAGGAACCGGAGCGCCTCGTTACCGTCATGGGCCCCGCAAATTTGATGAGCCATGGCTTCTCTGCCTTGCGCCGGGCGTAGAGGGGAAAGGCCTCGCTGGCGGTGGCGTGCAGGACGGGCTTGTTCGCAATGGATAGCTCGGGCGTTTGACGATGCCTGTCCCCGCGGTTTGACACAGTCAGACCGGAGCAGGGGACATGCAGCGGGGACTCGGGCTGAAACTCGAGTAGCGGCAAGGTCATAGTGGCCTCTTCACTCTCTGGGTCGAGCTTCTCTTTGGTGGCGAAGCTCGCCGGCAAGCCTGTGGCCAGCACCAGCCGGCCGTCATACAGGGAGAGCCGCTTGCCCACGATCACATCGAGCTTGTTGAGCGGGTGGTCGGCGGTAAAGCGCAGCGGGCTCTGCACGTCGAGGCTGGCCACCTGCTCCGTCTTTGGAGTGGCGACAATGGGGACGCCGGCCAGTGTGATGAGAAATGGACTCTCGCCATCAGGTTGGATCTTCACGCTCCGAACGTTGGCGGCCCGGGACTTGATTGCACAGGGCTCAGCGTTGGCCAGGCCCGAGGCTCCGAGAATGCCAAGAGCCAGGATGATGACGGTGACGTGGGAACCTCTCACATAAACCTGGGACACCGGCCCAGGCGAGAAGTTCCCCTCAAGTTGTCCGAGCTTACAGGTAGCCGAGGGCTTCGAGTTCTTTGCGGGTCTTCTCGTCCACGGGGATTTCCGGGCTGTTGTAGCGCTGCACCTGTCCAGCCCCTTGAAGTCGCTTGGCTTTGTCCGGGGTTGCCAGAGCCTCGCCCAGGTAGATGTCGCAGAGGCGGCCGGGCAGGAGGGCGTTCTCAGGTGGTGTCTTGCCCTTCTTCACCAGGCTGGCCTGCTCACCGGGATCGTCGGCGAGATTGAAGAGGTACATCCACCCCGAACTCTTACCGGCGATGAGCTTCCAGTCACCGACGCGTATCGAGCGCATACTCTTGCGGGTCCAGGCCACGGCGGAGAAGGGATGCTGGCGCTTGCCGATTCCGTCTTCGAGGAAGGGCAAGAAGCTCATGCCTTCTGCACTCTTCATGGGAGGCACGCCGAGGGCGTCGAGAATGGTCGGTGCCAGGTCGACGTGCTCGATGACTTGTTTGACGTTGGTGCCAGGTTTGAAGATCGGGGCGTAGCTCATGAGCAAGGGCGCGCGAATTTGTTCTTCGAAGAGCGGCCAGCCGTGTCCCATCGCTCCGTGCTCTTGCAGCTCCTCACCGTGATCGTTGGTGATGACGATGAGGGTATCGTCGGCGAGACCGAGTTCGTCGATCTTCTTGATGAGGCCGTCGAGGTAGTAGTCCTGGTAGGTGACTTCGCCTTTGTAGAGCGCGCGAATGTAGGCCATGTCATCGGCGGTCACCTTCATCTTGCCGTTGTCTACGACCATCTGCTCTTCCCGATCGAAGGCGGTACCGATCTGGCCCTTGTAGTTGCCCTTGTAGTAGCGGCTCCAGTAGTCCTTGGGGACGTCGTAGGTGGTGTGTGGGTCGACGCTCTGCACGTAGAGAAAGAAGCGCTCATCCTTATTGGCTTCGAGCCACTCCGCTGCGTGGGGGTAGAGCATCGAACCATTGCCGTTCTTGCTGTGATCCGAATCGTTCTGAAAGTGGGTCCAGCCCTTCTCGAAGCCAAAGGTCTTGGGAGGCTAGGTAGAATAAACCTGCGCTTCTGCTTTGCGCCTTGGTACCCAAGCCTCCCAATAGGGGCCGAGCACATGCGATCACCTAGAAAGATCCAGCACTTACATGGGTGAGGCTAGGTGCATTGCCTATCGAGGATGCAATTGCGCAAGCGCAAGCGATAGCAGAGCAAACGCGGGCAGCAACGCGCGAGAGCAAGCTGGCAAGCTGGTGGGCTGAGAACGTAGATCCGTTCATATCTTCACCGTTCGACTG
>JAAEPE010000754.1 GCA_024222395.1 Myxococcales bacterium | reverse complement strand
TGTCGGCGACGGCCCCGTTTATTGGGGGCTCTACTCAATGATCGAAGACCTCAGCGACGAGCTTCTTGGAGATCAACTCGAAGATCACGATGGCAACCTCTACAAGCCAGAAGGAGGAGGCGCGCGCCTCTCGGCATTTGACGAGGCGAGCTTTCCGAAAAAGACCAACGAAGACCTCGCAGACTTCTCCGACGTACAAGGCCTCATCACCGCTATCAATGCCAGCACGTCAGACGCGGCGGCATGGCGAGCGGGCCTAGAAGCAGTCTTTGATGTCGATGGCTACTTGCGAGCTCTCGCCACCAACCAAGCTATCCAAAACTGGGATACCTACGGCTGGGCTCCACACAACTACTACCTCTACGCCGACGCCACAGATGGTGGACGCCTGCGCTTTCTCCCATGGGACCTCAACGAAAGCCTCAAAGACACCGGGAACGAGCACTCAGACTCGATTCTCCTTGAAGGACTCGATGACGAGTGGCCGCTGATTCGCAACCTCTTGGACGATGCGACGTATATGGATGTCTACAAGGGCCACTTGCAAACCCTCTACGACACCGCCATGCACCCCGACAACCTCTACGAGATGATGGATACGTGGCACACGACCATCGAACCTTTTGTCATCGGTGACGAG
>JAAEPE010000753.1 GCA_024222395.1 Myxococcales bacterium | reverse complement strand
GATCACAATAATGGTAGTTTCGCAAGTATGTAATCTCACCGCTGAGAGTCCGAATCGTCCGCACTTTGCCGCGGATCCCACAAAGCCGGCCACACTGTCGACATCTTCTTCGGTTCGCGCGTCTCCGATTCGTTCAGACGCCGGCTCAATTCCAACCGCGACATCGATTGCGCCATTTGATCAAGGCCAACCTCGATACTCGAAAGAGTATTGCCTTCAACACCCATATTCTCTGCCGCTAGCTGTAAGAGATCCTCAGCACCTAGCTCTGACACGCTCAGCTTCTTTTTGTCATCCATCCGCAACAGATCGCACGAAAACCACCCTCATACGATCAAGTCCCCACAATTGAGCGCGCACCCAGCGGATGAAGCGCGCTGGACAGCACTGGAGCCAGCCTCGCGCAGAGCAAATGGCGCACCTCCGGGCCGCATACAGGACGGCAGGTCCTCGAAAGTTCTACGACGCGAACCGCCGCGCCGCCTAGATCTCAGATCGATCTCACACCCGTCATGTGCTCCCAGTACCACACAAACGTAGAAAACGTGCAACAATGCCCTCTTGTCCAGCCCGATACGATTCGGGCCACCGCAGATTGCAGCGCCGCCGTAGTTAGTGTCGAGTCCCAAAGAAATTCTCACAGAGAATGAGCTTCTAGAAGAAGATCTTATCGAGAGCCGTATCGGCGTACACGATAGCAATCACTTCGAAGTAAAGCTCGATTACGCAATTGGATCTCAGGGCCGTTCGCGCTACAGGGTGGACTACTACTTCTTCGTACCCGCTAGTCTGGGCGTTAGCAAGCACACGTACCGCGACCATCAGTTCTTCAGCGACGTACAGGCGTATATTCGGTTCAAGACCCCGAGTCGGACGATGACGAGTCTGGCGGGAAACAGATCTCCCCTCCAGGACATTCGAGAGCTCGTCGTGAGGTTGCGCGCAACGCCGAAAGATACAAAGACCCTGCAGCAGATGAGTTACCAACTGCGCATGTTCGGCTGCATCAAGCGCGCGAATATTCGAGATCGAAGTCGAAGCCTGCGTGAGAAGCTCGGCGACCTCAGGAGCCAAGAGACAACAAACGCGGTGCTTCTCGGAGACGTTGGGCACATTTGTGAAACACTCGTTGACGACATTGCGACTGTCATTGCAGAGTGGCGCAAGCTTCGGCCTGACTTCGTCGATGGGCGACTTCCAAAGGCAGCCAACGAGACCTTCGGCTATGTCGACGAGTACCTGAGTCTCGTAATCGAGATGAAGATGGCTTCAATCGTTAGACGCATCGACGCTATCGAAGTCGAAACGGGCGATGCCCTAGTCAAGCCCCGAAGCCATGCTCGAAGTCTTCTCCTGGCCGAGCGAAGCTACCGCGACAGTGCAGGCTACTCTACGGTCGTCAATGAAGACGAAGACGATCACTTCGTCTACCGCCAGGGCCTTCTCAAGAAGTTCCTCACGTCAGTGCTCTGGCTCGACCTCAGCAAAGAGAAGGAAGGCCGGCGCGTTGCCAACGTAGGCGCGGCGATTGCGGCTGGCTTCGCGATGTTCTTCGCCTTGATGGTGACGCTCTACGCAGGGGAGCGCTACGGCATCAACAGCGCCAACTTCATCGCCGCAGGTGTTGGCACCTATATCCTCAAAGACCGCATCAAGGACTGGCTCAAGGCGTTCTTGGGCGGGCGATTCTCGCGCTTTATCGCCGACTACAGCATCCAAATCCGTGACCCGCTAACCAATGCGCGCATTGGCAAATGCCGTGAGAGCTTTAGTTTCATCGACGCGGCTGACCTCCCAGAGAACGTATTGGGATGCCGGCTCAAAGACGCGAAATCCAGCATCGAGTCGATGGCGAAGCCCGAAGTCATCATGCACTACTCCAAGCAAGTCAACTTGCAGGGTAAGGACATGATCGAGCGCATGCACCTTGAGGACTACAACGTAAACGACATCGTGCGCTTCTCGCTCTCACAATTCCTGGTGCGAGCCGACGATCCAACGAGCAGCATTCCGTACTACGTCGAAGAAGACGACTTGGTTGAGCGGCGTAGCTTTCGCAAGGTCTACCACCTCAATCTCGTCATGGTGCTGCGCAACAAGGGAAACGGCCGCTCCACGCTCAAGCGAGTCCGAGTGATTTTCGACAAAAACGCCATCCGCGAGCTACAAGAAGTCGAGTCGTGAACGGGTCTGCACTCGATTTGAGATTTCGTCGATTCTCTGAATCTGATGCTGGCATGGAATCTAGAGAAAGACCTGTCGAGTTTGAGCACAGAGGCGCTCATTGCCGAGCTGGCCAAGCGGCAACAAACGGTAGGGGTTCGCCCTGCCGTAGTCGAAGAGAACTTTCAGAAACAGGGTCGGAATATTGAGAATCTGCGCTATGACAACTACTTGAGGGGGCTGGAGGCCGAGCAAACCTCAGGGGAAGCACCGTGCCCCGTGTGCAAAACGATGGCGAAGATTCGAGTAAAGAATCGCGCCAGGACGATCTACACGCTCTCGGGGGGCCACAAATTTCGGCGCCACTACCATTACTGCGGTAGCTGCGAGAAGGGCTTCTATCCCCTGGATCGGAAGTTGGAGTTACGAGAGAAAGGCGAGGTAAGCGAGGCTTTGGAAAAGCGCTTGATCGACTTCTCGGTCAACGAGCCATACGCCGAAGCAGCTGAACGTATAGCGCTTCGCTACGGCTTGGAGGTTTCGACTAACTTGCTCCGTTGTGTGAGAGAGCGCGTGGGCAGTGACACTGTATCGGTAGCCGGCGTCGCGTTGCATGAGGAACTCGTCACGAACCGTCCGGTCGCACAGAGGCTCAGTGTGCAAACAGACGGTTGCATGCTACCGCCATTGGACCGTTGGAAAGAAGCGAAGCTTGTCGTTGTTCTGCGCGAGGATTGCCATCTTCGAGGTAGTAAATCTAGCAAGGGAACAACTATGGAGATGCGCTACGCTGCACGCTGAACTCCGTAGAGGTGTTCGAACCGCTCGTAGACGCACTTTTGACCATGGAGCAGGCGAACGAGTGTGCTGAAATTGTGTGGACAGGAGATGGATCCGCGGTAGTGCATTATTGTTTCTGCAAATTGGCCTCGGTGTGAGCCGCAGGCCATGGTTCACCCTCTTTTTCACTACAAACGAAAGGGTGTAGATCCCCTTGCACGGTTGCCGGGCCACAGTTTGCTCGCCTTTGAATCGGGTGAAGCTTGCGAGGCTCAGCGTATTGGAGTTTCCTTTGCATAGGACGATATTCGCCCGAGCGAGCTTGCCGTCCACAAGGAGAAGCACTGAGTAGCTGTCTGCCGAAAGGCCCAGTGTCATCGGGGGGGGCGCTGCTTCTTCTTGAGTTCGACGACGAGGTTTCCCTTGGCGTCGCGAATGAAGAGGCGGCCGATAATGTCCTTGCTGACGACTAGACTGCCGAGCACAAAAGATGATTAGAAATGGTGAGTCATTTCTCTTCGAGTGCAAGGCGTGAATGAGGAGCTTGTCGGGACAAGTGACGATATGAACAACGCCGCAATCGGGAAGAAGGGGCCGCCAGAACGATCAGGCTTTGTGCTCGGCGGTCTAGAGTGGCGCTGGTGGCACGTAGGTCAGTCATGACGACGTCCCCTGTGCCTGCTAGATGCATGTTGTAGGCAGGGTGCTGAGCTCCGGCTTGAGTGCTCTCTGTGCGCGTGACGGTCTCGTCGAAGGCGTATTGGTACGCCTCGTTTGGCGTCACTCGCCCATCTCTGTTGGAATCCGCGCCACCGCGTAGTCCAGAGACGAAGTAGTGGGTGAAGAAGGAAGATGCAATTCGGTCACTCTCTTGCGCAAGTTCAGTGGCCGAACTCGATGCAATGAGGGCGTAGCCATTCACTCTCGAGGATTCGTCTACGAGGAAGGCGGGGCGGCGCTTGCCCCCTTTGGTCCGCGTAAACGCCCCAGAGGCACAGGAGTCCAAGATAGTAGAAGTTCTCAAAGAGCGGCGCATCGTCGATCTCGTAGCTCGAGGGAAGAGTTGTACGACCGGATTGCCTGTGCTCTGTGGCATCGCCACCAGTCTCAGGCAAGTGCTGTGTGACGGTGCCGCTGCCGTCGATGGAGATGACGACACCATAGCCGCGACCCGCCGCGAGATAGCTCAGCTGTAGTAGGTCTCACCTCTCGATCATGGCTGAGTTCATCTGTTTCGCCTTCGCGCTGAACTTGGATGAGCAGGCGCTCGTCCCCTTTTGCGCGCTCGACACCTGTGCCCAGGTAGGGATTCTGCGCAATGGCGGAGCTGTTCGAGGGGGCTGTGGAATCTTCTGAATTCCGCAGCTTGAAGACAATGAGTGCGGCAGCTGCCACGGCGAAGCTCACGACACCGCCTTAGGCCCATGGCTTGCGCAGTACTTGCCGATATCTACTGGCAACGTTCGAATCCCTTCGCCTCTTCAACACCCCATGAAGCGGCAAGCATTACATGCATCGGCACTTTCTCCGAGACTACGCAAGATCGCTAACAATAGGTGTCTCTGTGGGGCGCCGATGGCCCTCTCACAGCAAAGGGAGGCGATGCGATCCCCGATCTGCTGGCCCAGCCGAGTATTGTGGACCGTGTACATTGGGCCGAGCGGGTGGGGGGTGTTACCGTTCTGGCAGGCGTCGCCACCGATGTCGGCAACGACGATTCATCTGCGGCGAGAGCCATTCTCGCCATTGCCCGGAGACTACGATTGAAACACTGTATCGAGTATATTCTCACCACTGCCCTCGTTCTATCGAGCGGCAGCGCTGTCGCACAAAACAAGGACGTCAAGAAAGCCAAGAAGGAACTCCGACAAGAAGTTCACAAGGGCAAGAAGGGCATGCGAAAAGAGCGCCGCGAAGACCGCAAAGAGATGCGCGGCGAGCGCCGCGAAGATCGCAAAGAGATGCGCGGTGAGCGCCGCGAAGATCGCAAAGAGATGCGCGGCGAGCGCCGTGAGCATCGCAAGGACCGCAAGGGCCTTAGCCCCGAGCAACGCAAAGCACTGGCCGCAAAGCAGCGCGCAGAACGCAAGACACAGCGAGAGGCGCTTGCTGCGGAGCGCAAGACACAGCGAGAGGCGCTTGCTGCGGAGCGCAAAGCCAAGCGGGAAGCTCTTGCTGCGGAACGCAGAGTGAAACGGGCGGCGCTCTTGGCTGCTAGGCAAGAGCGATTGGCGGCGTCGAAGGCTGCTAGAGCCGCGAAGCTCGCTGAGATGATCGCGAAGCGCGAGGCCTCCAAAGCCGCCCGCGATGCCGCCGCAGCGGAGCGCAAAGCCGCCCGCGATGCCGCCGCAGCGGAGCGCAAAGCCGCCCGCGATGCCAGGCTCGCCGAAATGATGGCGAAGCGTGAGGCCGCAAAGGCTGCTAGAGAGGCTGCCGCTGCTGAGCGCAAGGCTGCTAGGAAGGCCAGGCGCGCTGCCGCCGCCGAGCGCAAGGCGGCTCGCAAAGCACGGATTGCTGAGATGAAAGAGGCCAAGCGCGCTGCTGCCAAGGTCGCCCGCGCTGCCGCCGCGGCGGAGCGAAAAGCTGCTCGGCGCAATGAGGTCGTTCCTTCGAAGCGCGGCAAGCCCGCCGCGGCTCAGTAGTCCGACCGAGTACATACCGAGATCAAGAACGCAGGAGGCCGCTCGGTTCCTGCGTTTTTGTTGCTGGAATTGACACTGCGCCGCCCAGCAAGGTTGTGCCTAGCGCTGAGCATGATTGGCATCGCGCGGAGACTAGGCTCTGTCTGGTTTCCGAATAGAGGCCAAATTCTTGCCTGAATCGGGATCGAGTGATCTGTAGAGAGCATGTCTCAAACACGCAAGCCCCGTCACCAACTGACCGCCCCACAATGGGAGACGGTCGCCGACCTGTTTCCCACAGACAATTTCTCAAGACCGGTCGTCGCCCCCGCAGCCGTCGCGTGATTCTCAACGCAATCTTCTGGGGCTTGCGTATAGGCGCGCCGTGGCGAGACCTGCCTGGCGAGTATGGCCCGTGGTCGACGGCGTGGGACTTCTTCGACAAATGGACCAAGGACGGGACGTTTGACGCGATGCTATGCAGACTGCGAACTCTGGCGCTTCGGCACGACGCGGACCCAGATGAACTTTGGTGCATCGATGGCACATCGCTTCGAGCCGCGCGTTGCAGTGCGGGTGGGGGAAGAACATGCAGCCCCAGACGAACCAGCGGATCATGCTCTGGGGCGCTCCAGAGGGGGATTTGGTAGGAAAATCCATCTTCTGTGGGACGCTGACGGAAATCCGCCCCATTTCCATCTCAGTCCTGGCCAAGCACACGACTCCACGATGCTCGACACCGTGTTGGAAGGTGCCGATGCCGAACTTCATGAGGAAGACGGCGTCGCCCTCGCGTGGCCACTGAAGCTCGCCGGTGATAAAGGATACCGCGCCAACTGGATCGACGACTACCTACTGGATGAGTTGGGCATCACTCCAGTCATCCCAAGCAAGACCAATGAAGCTCGCGACGTTAGACCGGTAACATTCGACAAGCGATCCTATCGCAGGCGAAGCATTGTCGAGTGGCTGATAGGTTGGCTCAAAGAGTCGCGACGCATCGCAACCAGATTTGAGAAGACCGCGATCAACTTTGGAGGCATGGTCAAGCTTGCCTTCATTCACTGCTATTTCAGGATCCTAGGCCTTTGAAGGGAAACCGGATGGAGCCTAGTTCGCGCTATCAGCAGTCACCAATTTGGTGTTCACGAGTAAGAAGAGCAGACGCAACTCATGGAGGCCTTCATCGCCCGCATTGATCCCGGTCGCAATTTCGGTGACCGTCCTGCTTCCGTCCAATGACTCTTGAAACTTGCGAATGCCCTGTACTTGAAACAGCTCTGGGACCGCGACGGCAGAAGGAGCCGCCACAGGCCTCAGGCTCGCGTTTCCATCGCACCAGAGCTCCAGTGCATCGCGAGGCATCGCAACAGCGCCAGCGCCATAGACCTCGAGAGGATCAAGGTCTAGGGGGAATGCCTGTCGCGGACATCGTGCATCGCGGAACCACTCGTAGCGGCCATGTGTCCACGTGCAGACCTCGATGATCTTGCTTCGTACTTGCCGAGTGAGATGGCGAAAGACCTCCAGAGGCTTCATGAGCCCCAAGCCTACGAGAGTATCTCCAAGCTTGCCCCCAAAGTGAGGCATGACAGCGAGCGCCATATCGAGTTCGCCGCTGGAGATGACTTCCATGCGTACGAGGTACGCCCCCAACAACTCGCTCGCGATGTTGGATGAGACATATTCTGGTACGCCCCGTTTGAAATAGATCTCCTTGCGAACGCCACCATTGCTCAGTGCGAGCTTTCCACTCTTGCGACCGGCGGTCGTCTCGTAGAGAACTGCAAGAGCGGAGCGCTCCTGCAGCATTCCGAGAATATCTGCAACTGAGGCATCTGCTTCCAGACTCGGCGGAGTTGGAGGCTCGCTCTTCTGCAGGCCATCGGACGCAGACATCGGACGGCCTTTGGCCTCACCGCTACCAGCAACGCTCGAATCGTCGAAATCTCGGCTCGCGGGATCAGGTGCAACAGGTGATACGGAAGCAACTGCGGCGGAAATGGTGTCGTATGCAGTCCCTCCCGTGTCGTCGTCAAATTTGGCGAGCTTTCTCTTTGGTTTCTTATCTATGCTCGCCGCATCCGCATCGCTGGTCGCGTTGAAAGAAACAGAGACTTCATCGTCATCCGGCGTGGAGAACTCGATACTTCCGATAGCTACTTCCACCGAGTCATCCTGCAGCGGAGGCCCCGCGTCAGTCTCAGTTCCGCGCTCGCGCGCGCCAATAATGATCTCTCCATCGTCGTCCAAACTCACTTCTATGACGGAGCTTGGCTCGGCACCGAACAGGCGATCCCCGGAATCGATCCCGGTTGGCACGGCTAGGTCTAGGCTAGCGAGATCAGTGCCCACGGCAATAGAGGGGGGGCTTGGGCGTTCAGTTCCACGCGCCGTGCCAGGTGCAGGCGGAGGCCCAGTAGAAATACTCCCAGATGCAGACTTTGGGAAACCACCTTTTGGAGCCACTGCAGGGGCAGCTGCGACCGGATCAACGATCCTTGCTTCGAGACCTTGCTTGCGACGGGCGAGAGCGTCGTCGTAGAGCGAATTGACGATTTCCGCCAGCTGAGCTGTGCCAACGCGATGACGCTTCTCAAACAGCCACTCGTCCAACGCGTCTCGAAACGCCGCGGCGTCCTTGTAGCGATCGGTAGGTTTTTTGCGCAACGCCCAGCGCAACAGGCCCGCCAATGACTCGTCGATATGCTCACCGAAGCGTGAGAGGCGCCCGAGGTCCACATCACGCACCATTAGAAGCACGTCTAGTTCGTTTGCTGCGGCGAATAGTCGTCGCCCCATCAGCATCTCAGCCAAGACGATGCCGCTCGCAAATACATCGGAACAAGGACTCACATTCTGGCCAAGCACGTGTTCCGGCGACATATAGCCGTACTTGCCCTTCAGCGTTCCGGAATTCGTTTGATCGTCTTGAGCAACAGCGTGAGCAATTCCGAAGTCGACAAGCTTCACATCGCCGCGCTTCGAAAGAAGAACATTCGATGGAGAAACGTCCCTGTGTACGATGCCAAGCGAATTGCCGTCTTTCTTGCCGAGCTTGTGGGCGAAATCGAGGGCGTCCAACACCTCTTTTACAATGTAGACTGATATTTCTGGAGGTACCCGGACCTGCCTATGCGCGCATTCGCGCAGCATGGCCAGCACATCGAAACCGTCAATGTACTCCATGACGATGAAGAGCTGCCGATCCTCCGTGCCCAACTCAAGGGTCTGAGCAATCTTCGGATGTGCGAGCTGAGCCGTGAGCTTGGCCTCAGCGATGAACATCTCAGTAAACTTCTCGTCTGCAGCGAGGTGAGGGAGAATGCGCTTGATGACCACGGTTTTCGCAAAGCCGTGAGCACCCGCTACTTCCGCGAGAAAAAGCTCTGCCATGCCACCCATGGCCAGACGCTCAAGGAGTTGGTATCTCCCAAATGGTTGTGGAAAGGTTTCCGACACTTACGCCGTCCGATCGTAGCACGTAGCAAGGGACGGACCGCAGCCTTGGCGGTGACAATTTCTGGGAATTCAGCAGCGGATCAAGCCGGCGAAACAAGTCTCCAACCACCGTCTTCCAGTGCAGCGCTCACGCAGCTGTCGAAGTAGTTCTCGAAGTGAACCTCAGCTTCGAAGCGCTGGGCGATGGCCCGCCAACCTGGCACATCGTCAGCGTGCACTCCACAGGCGAAGATTCTTATGCGTTTGGCAATTCTCGCGTGCCCCACGAAGCTTTCAAGCCCTTCCGCAAATCCTCTGCTCATTCGCCCAGAGACGCCACGTACATCGACGATCGCCGCAACAGCTCCAGTTCGTACAATGGTTAGCAGGAGGCGGCCAAAGACGCTGGCAACGACTCGGCGATCGGGCTCACAAACGAAGAGCGTGGCAGGTAATTCAGGGGTAATCATGATGAGAGGAGTTCCCTCATCTAGCTGATTGTGCCAACGCTCTACCGCAGCCTGTTCTCGCCCAGTTGCGAGAGAATCAGCAGCGAGAACAACGAGCCACTCCATATAGTGCCGCATCTCCGCCAATGCGGCTCCCTTGAGCGCGCTACACAGCACATCACGCAGTGAGAGCAGCAAGGCCCCGACATCAAATCCCGTAAACCCATCAACGGCCAGGTTCGCAGCAGCAAAGGAGACCGACTTTTCCAGCTCACGCAGCTCTCGTGCGCCGGGACAAAAGTGCATGGAGGTAGGTTGCTCGCCATTCCGAGCCGGAGCGAAGACGTCGGCGAGGGCATTGATGATCGGCTCCAAAGTCGCCGATAGCACCTCTGTATCCATCTTGTACGAGAGTCGCATCGGACTTTCCCCGAATGCTAAGCCCCACTGGGTGAGCACCACAGAAGGCTCGGCCAGGAGCTCAATTAGCCCTCCGTAGTTGTTCTCAGTCTCCATTAAAGCAAAGAGTAGTGTGATTCCCTATCTGAGACCAGTCAGACGCTTGCGACGAATGTGTCTGCCTGCCTACTATAGTGGCATCATGCTCAGGACTGTATCCGCAGCGCTAAGTGACCCGGGACGCAAGCGCTCACACAACGAAGACGCCTTCTTCGCTGACGACAGCTTGGGCTTCTACGTGGTCGCCGACGGGGTAGGTGGTCATGCCAAAGGCGAGGTCGCTTCACAGGAAGCTACCGAGCAACTCCAGCTGTGGATTCTAGGCTCGCAGCAGGAATTGCACGCACTCTTCGCCGATGTGGAATCTGGCGACGCCGAAGCACGTTGGGAGATTCGACGTCTTCTGGAAAGCGGTGTTCAGTCTGCCTGCTACATGATCTTCGGAATGGCCGAGCTCGACCCTGAGAAGCGCGGTATGTCGACGACCATTTCGGCGCTTCTCATCGGCCCCAACTCTTGCTACGCGGCTCATGTTGGAGATAGCCGGGTGTACCGGTTGCGCGGCACCGAAGTTCTGCAGGTCACCGAAGACCACACCCTCATTAACTACAAGCTTAAGCACGGGCTAATCACGCCAAAAGAAGCAGAGACTGCTAAGGGGAAGAACGTGATCACACGAGCTGTGGGGCACCAGGACCACGTCCAAATCGACACAGTCGATCTAGATGTTGAGCCAGGCGATCGTTTTCTCCTGTGCTCTGACGGGCTACACGGTTATTTCCACGACGACAGCGAAGTTGCAGACTTACTCGGCAATGGAGACTTGGGCACTGGCGTCTACGCCGCGATTGCCCTAGCGAACAATCGCGGGGGAGAAGACAACATCACCGCGGTCGCCGTTGAAGTCGACGTCGAGAACTAGCAATCTCATCTTGCCTCGATGGCGATATCTGTCACCGTAGGCTATGCGCTGGATTCTGGGAGTCGTGACGCTGGCCATTGCCGCTGCGGCTTATTTCCTCTGGCCCAACAGCGCGGCGCCGGCTACAAAGCAGGCCACACACACTGCCGGCCCCCCCGCCTCCAGCGAGCGTCTTCGGCGTGATGCCCAGGGCTTGGCGCGGGCCTTCAGCTTGGTAGCTGCTCGCACGATGGGAACCGTCGTCATCTCGGGCGAGGTTCGTGATCAGCACACCGGGGAGCCCGTCGCCAATGCCGAGGTCATCTTCAGCGGGCCCAGTGGTGAGAGCAGCACTCTCTGCGATGGCAGCGGTAGGTACCGGGCCGAACTTCTGCCTGGCTTCTACCGCGGCTACGCACAGGCTAGTGGCTACGTCGCCGTAGCCCGAGCCGCCGCAGAGCGGCTTCCCGGGGCTGTTTCCGCGGCGGCGGTGGCAATGCCCCGCGAGGGTATTGCTCCACTCGTTGGCGTTTTTCGCGACGAGTCGGGCGTGCAGCTTAGGCTCACCCCAGCTGCTCGCATCGAAGGTCGCGTCATGGATGGCGAAGGCTTCGCAATCTCCGGCGCGGTGGTCGCCGGACGAGCCTCGGGGAACCTTCGTGTCATATCGGGAAGTGACGTGAGTGAGAGCGACGGCAGCGGTTTCTACGAACTTCTAGTACCGGCAGGCGACGTCAGCCTCGAGGCAAACCATGAGCGGTACGCGACACTACTTGGAACGCCCTCTGCCTATACACGCCCCAGAGAAGTTCTGAACAGAGACTTGATACTCGCGCGAGGCTGCATTATCGAGGGGGGTGTCGTCGATGCATCAGGCGTGGCCGTCGCAAGCGGCTCATTCGAGCGGAAACGCGAAGACGCGAGCTATGCCCCCATTGGCGAGATCCAAAATGGAGCCGTGCGTTTTGCGACCCAGACCGTCGGTGAAGTCACGCTACGAGCCTGGCCGTGGAAGAGTCCGCCGAGCAAAGATCAGGTCTATATCTGTGAGGATGGCGTTCACTACAGCGGCGAGTCCTTTGTAATACCGGATGCCTCCCCTGCCCTCACGGGCACGGTTACCGATTCCGATGGTGAGCCAGTGGGGTTTGCATTCGTCGACCTCTTTGGCACGGGGGCCGGGGGAGCGACTCAGCAGGAGCGCGCGGATGCTCAGGGCGCCTTTTCCTTCTACGCCCTTCCTGATGGCCCCTATCAGCTCTCCTCCTATGTGCCGGGCAAGGGCACCAGCCTCACGTTGGTGGACGTTCCCAGCACAGGGGTGCCACTACGCCTCAGCGGAGTGGGCACTCTCGTCGGCAGCATTGCCGGCATGGATCACGGCTCTATCACTGTGCACTACCGGTGTGTCTTCGACCAGGGGGGCGAAGAGAATACGCTATCAGATGAGGTCTCGATGCCGGTACAAACGCTGCTGGTGCCCGTGAGCAGTAGCAGGTTCCGCATCGATGACTTGCCCGCCTGCCCGCTCAGAGGTGCTATGTCCGCAGACAGTTTCTCGCAGATGTTCAGGACAACGATCAAGCGCACCGAAGATGCCGTCCTCCGGATTAACACCAGTTCGCCATGACCTGGAAGAGGGCAATAGATCGGGTGTAACTCTGACTATGACACTCTCAGCCTCGCAGGCTCCTACTAGCTGTCCCTGGCGGAAGTGCTGATAGGAAAAGTTACCAACTCTGTAAGATGAGATCATAAGGGTGGTTGCTGGTCAACGAAAAGGATTGAGAATGGCCCGACATGCGCTTGTGATAGAGCTTTCGTCTCGACAGCGAGACACTTTGAATAGATGGGCGAATGCTCATAAGACTTCGCAACAATTACTGTCGCGAATACAAATCATCCTGCTGGCGTCGACTGGGCTGAGCAATGTCGAGATTG
>JAAEPE010000752.1 GCA_024222395.1 Myxococcales bacterium | reverse complement strand
TGAGCATCCGATACAATCAGCTGCACTCCGCCAA
Source organism: Myxococcales bacterium (assembly GCA_024222395.1). Lineage (GTDB taxonomy): Bacteria > Myxococcota_A > Polyangia > Haliangiales > Haliangiaceae > NORP324. Next base: position 2,603 of record JAAEPE010000752.1, on the reverse strand, counting down.
GCCCTCGCTCCACAAGTGATTGCAAAAAGTCTCGCCAGTGGACTTCGTGCTCACCCAAAGACACACTCGCACCGAGGACGGTTCGGTGATGAGTATCGGTCACTCCCAGAGCGATGAGGACGGCACAGTCCCTGACATGGCCCTCACTTCTCACCTTCTCGTAACGGGCATCAAGTATAAGATACTTGATTGCGCCAAGTCTCCAACGACTCATCGAGCACCTTCGCCGCACGGCTCACCTGCATGGACGAAAGTTGGGTACTGCATAGCTACCGGGGGATGGCAAGGATACCGTGCGCGTAGAGCCACCCAGAACGTACATCTCCGCCAACCGCGGGTTTGAGGCACTCGCACCGTCATTTCTCCAACACGCGTTTGCATTGTCTTGGGTTTGAAGGCGTTGGCATACCCCCACAACTCCATCGATTCGGCGTTGTCGCAACTGCAAACCATCGACATCAGAGCAATCAAAACCACGGAGCGAAGCGGGTAGCGCAATCCTTGCGGGCGCCTGGGATCCGTCAAGCCCGCCAGCATGCGTTCAAAGAACTGCAGCGCCGCCTGCTCGTTTTCGATTTCGATTTTCTGAGCTTTGGTAGCTCGGGCCATCCCCTGTCAGATCAGCTCGGGAGGCCCGTGTCGATCCTTAGGAGACAACAATCGCAGTGCCGTAGGGAACGCTGCAGAGCTAAGTCCCTAAAATGGCAGAATTTGCGAGAACTCGATCGCCCTGGCGGCAAGAGCCTTCAACTTGCCCAGAACCGCCGATCGTGATCTGATCGGCGGATGAGCAAGAGGCGGACGGGAAACTTCTTTGAGGACTTCACGCTGGGTGAGACGTTGCGCCACGCCGTGCCTCGCACGCTTCACGGTGGCGACCTGTCTCTCTACATCGCAGCGACGGGCGATCGACGGCCACTGAACTCATCAACCCCGTACGCGACGTCTCTGGGATTTCGGCGAGAGGTCGTGCACGAGCTTCTGGGATTTCACGTCGTCTTTGGCAAGAGCGTCTCAGACATATCGCTCAATGCCGTGGCCAACCTCGGCTATGCGGATCTTCGGTTCCTCGAACCTGTGTATCCAGGCGATACCCTGAGTTCGACCTCGGAGATCATTGGCCTCAGGGAAACCTCTAGTGGCAAGAACGGCGTGGTCTACGTAAAGACCCGGGGGCTCAATCAGAGAGACCAAGAAGTTCTTAGCTTCAACCGATGGGTCCTGGTCAACAAACGGGATCCTTCGGCAAAGACCGGAATCGACGAAGTCCCTGATCTGCCGAAGAAGATCGCTGCCGCGGATCTTCCGGTTCCAAGTCAGCTAAACTTGGACCGCGTGCACGATCTTCGTTGGGCTACTGGTGGCGACGACTATTGGGAAGACTACAAGGTCGGTGAGGTTGTCCATCACAGTGGTGGCATGACGCTTGAGGAGTCGGATCACATGCAACTGACCCGACTGGTACAGAACACTGCCAAGGTGCACTTCAACCAGCATACTCAAGCGAGCTCACGCTTTGGGAAACGTTTGATCTACGGTGGCCATATCATCTCGGTTGCGCATGCCCTCGCCTTCGATGGCCTCGAAAACGTGTTGTGCATGGCCGGTTGGAACGGCGGAAGCCACGCCAATCCAACGTTTGCTGGAGATACGATCTATGCCAGCAGTGAGATCTTGGCCACAGAGGCCTTGCCCTCTCCTCATGATGGATTGGGGGCACTCCGAATTCGCATGGTTGCATACAAGAATGCCGACCCGGGCCAAGAGCAGATTGCTCTGCGCGGCCCCCATGGCAAGTACGATCCCAGCGTAGTGCTAGATCTCGACTATTGGGCCCTCATCCCGAAATCGTCAGAGTAGTTCGAGAAGTCGGCATCGCTGCCTAAATATTGAGCTGGCTCTTCCGTCTACTGAGTGCGGCCGCTAGGATGACCGCTACTTCCGGCCTTCTTGGCCGGAGTCTGTTTGCCATAATTCTCCCAAAGGACGATCTGCATCATGCGCAACAAACTGCTTATCGCGAGCATTCTCGGCGGATTGATCGCCTCAGGATACGCTCTCACCTTCTCTGCTCCGGTTGCGAATGCTGGTGGTCTCAAGAACGCCAAGATCTACCCGAAGAATACGAATAAGAAGGCAATCAAGAAGGATATGAAAGCCCTGTCCAAGGCCCTGGGAGTCAAGTGCGACTACTGCCACACCATGAAGGCGCTCGACAAAGACTCGGAGATGAAGGAGAAGGCACGCGACATGATGCGCATGATGAAGGCCGCCAACAAGACGCTCAAGGCCCAGGGGTTTGAGAAATCCATCACCTGTAAGACGTGCCACAACGGCCAGAAGATTCCGAAGTACTAGCTATCCGCTTTGTTCCGAACTGTTAGCCGCCACGTCACTTGATCCCGAAGCGCTCACGCTCTTTGATCTCGAACAAGCAGGATGATCGCAGGCTCGATGCGACTGCGATCACCCAGCCGGTCAGTCGATAGTCACGTCGGCATCGATGGCGTCCTGGAGTAGCTCACGATCGATCACCTTGATTTTTCGCCTGCTCGCACTGCGCAAACACGCAGTGGCTAGGCGGTCGATGTCCCGTAGCTGGC
>JAAEPE010000751.1 GCA_024222395.1 Myxococcales bacterium | reverse complement strand
TGTTGCGTAGTTCGCGGTGATTGTGCCCGCGAGCTAGGTGCACCGAGGTGACGATGGACACTCACGCAAGACGAAGACGGCCACGCCCCCATTTGCGTCCGATCTTGCGATGCCTGCCGTGATACACTGGCAGCAATGTGGGCGGCACGAGCGTCTCCAAGGCAGCCGAGGAAATCGGAGTCGACCGCTCCACGGTCCACCGCTGGCTTCGGGATGATTGGGGATTCAAGGCAGCCGTCAACGGTGCCAGGCTCGAACTCCATCGGGCTGTCGAGTTGCGTCTCGCTCAGGTCGCGAGCGGGGCCACTGAAGTTGTTGCCAACGCCATCGAGAGCGGTGACGTCCGAGCCGCGCTAGCGGTCCTGAAAGGAACAGGGGCTCTGTCCGGGCGGCTTGAGGAGCCAGGCTCAGATCGAGCCGACCTACTTGCCGAAGAAGCGCAAGTCAGGGAAGCACGGCAAAGAGAAGACAACCTGCTTCAACTGCTTAGTATCGGCTAGCCGATGATCTACGGTGCCCCCATCGACTGCATATACTGCTGGGTTTCCCACTCCTCCACAGCGGCCAGTTTTTGCTCCAGCGATGCACTCTCCTGAATGGCATCAAGACCAAATGCGATACGCATCTCCTCTGCCGTCGCGCCAGCATGAACATACCGCGCCGCCTCAGCCATCACGGCACTGAGTACCATGTTCGAGACATTGTGCTTCCCAATCTGCTCGGCGATTGGCGCACCTGACGACGAATCGCCATACATCCCTCGCGCACCTTCCGTCATACTTGCAAGTCGCCAAGGATTGCTGGCATAGCGGCCCACAACCTCAGCCGCAATGCTCGCGACAAGCTCTGCCGTCGCATCGTCGTCGAGCTTCTCGCCATAATAGAATTCTGTGAAGCCTGCTGGGACGAGGCTCAGTACACGCACCGAAGAATTGTCCTCGCCCGAGGTCCAAATGGGACTCGCTATCATACGCAAACCCTCGTGGGGCCCTGCGTTTAACTTCGGATGCTTCCTGTTGTGGGCGAGGATTCGTACGGCGTTTGCTCGCAGCGCCTCTTTGTCCAGACGACCAATTTCAGCAACGCTCGCCCCGAAGTGCGCTTCTGCTAGCCACGGGAAGCGGGTGTAGGCTTCTCTGTAGGCGTCTTCTCGCTCGGCTTCGTCTTCAAGTAGCTCCGCCAGGCGCAGGTAGGCTAGGTGGTTCTGCCAGTTCAACTCGGCGTCGCCAGTATCAAGCTCATCAGTCACGAGCCCCGCGGTGCCATCGCCGGGCATCGCGTCAATGGATTCCCTCAGCTCCACGATTGCCCCAGGCTTGTCGCCCGTCACCAGACGGCAATTCGCCCTGTACAACATCACCGCCGAGAGAGCGCCGACGGGCGTGTCGCCTATGCGTCCGACAATATCGGTGAGACGAATTGTGCCCTTACTGCCGCTTTTAAATCGCGAGAACAAGCCTTTGGCAGCCGGCTCCGATTCGAGAGGCTAGGCCGTCGACCAGGGCCTGACCCATGGAGCCGGACTTGTCGAGCACGAGCATGGAGGCTAGAAGGGCTCCGCTCACAGCGAGCGAATTGGCTACAAGTTCCAAACCGACTTCGGCAAGGGCTTTGCGTCCCTTAAGGAATTCTACGTCGACTACAATATCGGCAGTGGTGAAGTGTGGGTTCGTGCCGGCCAATTCAAAAAGCCGTTCGCTCGTCAGCAACTCAACTCCTCGAGCAAGCTCGAGTTCGTAGACCGCAGTATCGTCGACAAGGCCCTTGGCAACGGGCGCGACATTGGCCTGGAAATCCACAACAACGCAGGCAAGGGCAAGACTCTTGAGTGGGCCTTCGGCGTCTTTGGTGGCTCCGGAGACAAAGGAAGATTCACAGGTGACGTCGCGGTCGACCTAATGACCGGCGAAGGTAGCGTCTCCAACGGAAGATTCTCCAATGTCCCCGATGACGTGCGGCCAGCGATTGCGGCTCGTATTGATCACGGAACCGAAGGAATCAAGGGCTACAGCGAGGCCGACCTCGAAGGCGGACCTCTTCGCTATTCGGTGGGCGCCGCTGCCATGATGCATTTTGGCGGTGGCGACAATACTGCCGCGGCCAGAGCCGGTGCAGACTTCGTCGTGAAGAGGTACGGCCTGTCAGCAACGGGGGGCATCTACCTGGCCTCAGAAGGAGCTGACGAG
>JAAEPE010000750.1 GCA_024222395.1 Myxococcales bacterium | reverse complement strand
CTCGTCAGCTCCTTCTGAGGCCAGGTAGATGCCCCCCGTTGCTGACAGGCCGTACCTCTTCACGACGAAGTCTGCACCGGCTCTGGCCGCGGCAGTATTGTCGCCACCGCCAAAATGCATCATGGCAGCGGCGCCCACCGAGTAGCGAAGAGGTCCGCCTTCGAGGTCGGCCTCGCTGTAGCCCTTGATTCCTTCGGTTCCGTGATCAATACGAGCCGCAATCGCTGGCCGCACGTCATCGGGGACATTGGAGAACCTTCCGTTGGAGACGCTACCTTCGCCGGTCATTGGGTCGACCGCGACGTCACCTGTGAATCTTCCTTTGTCTCCGGAGCCACCAAAGACGCCGAAGGCCCACTCAAGAGTCTTGCCCTTGCCTGCGTTGTTGTGGATTTCCAGGCCAATGTCGCGCCCGTTGCCAAGAGCCTTGTCGACGATACTGCGGTCTACGAACTCGAGCCTGCTCGAGGAGTTGAGTTGCTGACGAGCGAACGGCTTTTTGAATTGGCCGGCACGAACCCACACTTCACCACTGCCGATATTGTAGTCGACGTAGAGGTCCTTGAGGGACGCAAAGCCCTTGCCGAAGTCGGTTTGGAACTTGTAGCCAATTCGCTCGCTGTGAGCGGAGCCCTTCAATGTGAGGCGAGCTCGGGGAATCGAGAAGGCGCTCTCGTTGTCACCATCGTCAGTTTTCTGGAATTCGAAGCGGCTCTGCACTCGACCTTGGATCGTTATCGCCTCCGAAGACAATTGATCCGGCGATTGAGCTTGATCCGGCGATTGAGCTCGAAGTTCTGAAGTGAGCGCAGTACCACCCGCTACGGCCAAAGCGATGTGCAACATTCGTGTTTTCATGCGACGACACTGGCGCATAGAAGTGACAGCGAGGTGACATCGATGAAGCAGTACTGCAACATTAACAGCGCCCGCAGACCTACCCCTTGGGAAGGTCGATCCAGAACGCGCTTCCGCTGGGCTCTACCTTGCCTACCCCTACGCGTCCGCCCATTGCCTCGACAAGGTGCTTCACGATCGAGAGCCCTAGACCGGTACCCCCCATCTCTCTGGAGCGCCCCGGATCAACGCGAAAGAAGCGTTCGAAAATCCGATTTCGATAGGCATCGGGAATACCGGGACCATTGTCTCGAACCTCGATGCGAATTCTTGCATCCCCTTTGCGAGGGTGCGCAACGATTTCGATCGTGCTCTTGTCCGGCGTGTACTTGATCGCGTTCTCAAGATAGTTGACCAACACCTGAAATAGCGCTGCTTCGTCCGTCATAACGCTAAGTGCGCCATCCACGCGCACAACGACAGAGGTATCCTTGGCCTCCGCTTTCTCAACAAGAGATCCCACCACTCGCCCTGCAATTGAACGAACGTTACTGCGGCCACTGTGCAGAGAGTAGCTCCCAGCTTCGAGCCGCGAGAGGTCCAGGAGATCGTTGATAATCAACGTGAGTCGTTCTGAGTTGCGATGTACGGCGTCGAGTAGTTTGGGGGCGAATTCTTCGTCGTGGAGCGCTCCATTCAACAGTGTCTCCGTATTAGCGCTCACCACACTGATTGGCGTACGGAGCTCGTGGCTCACGTTCGCGACGAAGTCGCGACGCATGCGCTCGAGGCGACGCACCGTTGTGACGTCTCGCAGCACGGCAACCTGTCCTCCGTCTTGCTGCAGCGTGACTCGAGCGAGAATGTGGCGCGTATGCGGGCCACGAGAAAGCTCGAACTCAAACGACGAGTCCTCTTGTTTGTTATCTCGCCCGAGAAACTCGGCAAAGCGCGGTACTTTGACGACTTCTTCGATACTTCTACCGTCCCAATCGCGAGCCTTGAGGAGAGTCGTCGCCGCCTCGTTCATCAGGGAGACGCAAAGGTTGCGATCTACGCGCAACACTGCATCCTTGATGCTCTCTAAGACTTGTTCGAGCTGTTGAACCCTGTCGAGCATGCTCTCAGTCCGGTGTCTCGCGAAAACGATAGCCAACACCGCGCAGGGTCTCGATGTAACAGCCCACACTACCGAGCTTTTCTCGAAGTCTTTTCACGTGGGTGTCCACAGTGCGTGTGGTTTGTTGGGCGTTGATCCCCCAAACCTCGCTCAGGAGAGAATCGCGCGTTTGAACTCGGCCTTTGCGAGAGACAAAGCAGTGCAGAAGCCGGAACTCCAGCGCGGTGAGATCGACTTGATTGCCCGCCACGGTCACGTTGTGACCAGCCGGATCCAGAGAAAGCTGACCGAAGACAAAGCGCTCACTGGTTCCAGGATCTTGCGCCTCAGAACGCCGCAGGACCGCGTGCACTCGGAGCACGAGCTCGCGGACGGAAAATGGCTTGACTACGTAGTCGTCGGCACCGACCTCAAAGCCGACGACCCGATCGATCTCCTCACCTTTGGCGGTCAGCATCACAACCGGGATGGCTCGGGTGCGCTCGTTCGCTCGGAGCTTCCGACAGATTTCCGTTCCGGAGGTATCGGGCAACATCAAGTCGAGAAGCACGAGGTCCGGTAGTGGCTCCTGTCTCGCAGCCATGAGCGCCTCCTCACCATTGGCAGCAGTGCGCGTTTGAAACCCTTCCTTCTTGAGGTTGTAGTCGAGCGTGACGACTAGGTCCGGCTCGTCATCAACGATGAGGATCAACTTGCTCATGGCTTCGGTATTGATTGTTGCACTTTCTAGGCGGAGTTCTGTTACAGACGGTGACAAATGGCGGCAACTACGGCTGGACTCTCTCCACCTTCCCTCGTCGTTGAGAACGTTCCTCTGTCAGTTTGTCCGGATGATGTGCCGAGAATAGTGCTAGGTGGTTCGCGCGAGCGAGACTCCTTGCGCAGTCGCAATGGAAATGGCGTTCTCGACCAGCCGATAGGAAGAGAAGTTTAGCAGACTTTGCACGTGCTCCCATGCAGTCTTGCAGTGCAGTGCACATGCCCCTCTGTGATAGCGTCTCCCGGGTGGCACTGCGAGCGATTCCGAGCACTGCTCTCTTCCTAGCCATCGCGGGATGCGGAGCGCAGCCTTTGCCCGAAGAGAAGCGCGCTCATCCCCTGTGCGAATTCAACATCGACAGCCAGGAAGTTGGTGGTGTTCGAATCAACGGCACGAAAGACCGATTCGAAATCACTCGTCAGGTCAGGCCATAGAGGCGGGGGGCCGTGATCCGCATGCCAATGAGCGCCACGAACCAATAACCTCTGACATTGCCACCATGGGATGACCCGCCCACCAGCAGCACAATATCGACGCTGCAGCTCAATGCGGCAGTTTGATCTTCAAATCTCTCATCGCAAAGACACACAGCGCCGCAATACTGGTCGTCGCAGGTCGTGTTGGCGTTGCACTCCAGAGTCATGGCCGTACACTCGTCGACCTCGGTACAACCGGAGCCGGACATTGTGCCATCTCCCTCGAACCCTGCTTCACACGAGCAGGTGTAGCTCTCTGCCACAGTGGTGCAGATGCCACCAAGGTCGGCGGCAACACAATCGCCCGTGCCAAGAGAACACTGTTCGGCAATGCACTCCGTGCCGCCAACGACTCCGTCTCCTACGTAGCCGACATCGCAAGAGCAGGCCAAGCCTCCATCAGTATTCGTACAAACACCCCCAGCTGTGTCAATGCAGTTATCAGTTTCTGCAGTGCACTCATCATCGTCCGTACAGCCGGTTCCAACTGCGTAGTTCTCGAAGCCAGAAATACGATGTATCCAACAGCCCCCGGAACTCCTGTAGCCCCGACGCCACGGCGGGCGTAGAGCCACGAAGCAGGGGTTGCTAGCCCCAGTGTGAAGCTCGCCCCACGCTACGGCAAGAAGTGCACTGTGAACATCATGAGCATCCCACCTCATTCGAAGCGTACTAAGACGCATCGATCGGCTCCTCGGAACTCAAGGGAGCAACGAGAAGGGAGCAACGAGAAGGGAGCAACGAGAAGGGAGCAACGAGAAGCGAGAAGCGAGAAGCGAGAAGCGAGAAGCGAGCCTACGGCGCCCCGAAGCGCTTCTTCCAAGTATCGCGACTAGACTCCCGCCCAATCGCAATACAAGTAAAGCGCTTGCGCCGCCAAGAAACCACGTGCAACCCATCTTCTGTCCGACGCAGCACCCGAGGAGGCGCGTCGCGAGCTCGCCAAAAAGCGATGCTCACCGGCTCGCCATTAAGCTGATACCGGACCATCGCCAAATCGCGTTTGAATACCCGTCGGACCGAGGCGCTAGTCGGCACCAAGGTCGCATCAACTTCGGGCCAAGGAACCGGCTCGCCAAAGATGCCCTGGGACCACGCTCGAATCTCGTTGCCGCTCGGGCTCTCAAGCCCACCACTGGCGGGATCAGGCTTCCCATTGTCCAGATGAGCCTCGACGGCCCATGTGAGAAGTTCGTTGTTGCGATTCGGGAAGACCGTATAGATGACGCCAACCGTCCCTACCAAGACAGTGAGCGTGACGAGCAGCGAGGTATAGACTCGACGCCGCGCCGGCCTCGGTGGACGAGGAATATCCGGTGCCCCTTCGGTCTCCTGAGTTATTTCGGCGTCGACAAGCTTCATTAGGAGATTCCAGAGCTGTTTTGTATTGGGGGCCACGCTGGTGCAACGCCAAAGCGCCGAACGAACTGGCCGAGCACGAAGTCCAGTAACACAGCTGGCGCATCGCTGCTCTGGTGCCGACACAGGAAATCGCCATCAGGGGACTCGCTTGCAAGCTCTGCGACCGCCTCACGCAAGTTCCCCGTAGCGCCGTAGCAGACCATCGCGCTCTTTCCCCTCGGATACTCGAGAAGGCGACCGAGCACCTTCACCTGATAGACCCCGGGCGCTGCGGGCGCAAGACCTGCAGCATCGACGAGTGGGTACCAGTGCACAAAATCGGTTAGCACCTTTCGATGGTAGGGTTTGCATCGCGAATGCTCAACCAGCAAATGATTCAATTCGGCAATCCAAGCGGACAACCCGACCGGCTCTTGCACGCGGACTGCCTGGTGGCGCAGGCCGACCTGCCCGACGAGTGCCTTGACCTGGTCTACATCGATCCGCCTTTTGGAACCGGCAAGACCCGGAAGAATCGGGGCCAGAGCTATCCCGATTCCCGCAGCAGCCCCGACGTCTTTGTCGAGTGGCTCGCAAGCTGCCTCGCCGAAAGCCACCGCCTGCTCAAGCCGAGCGGCTCCCTCTTCGTGCATCTCGACCACCACAGCGTGCACTACGTAAAGGTGCACCTCGATGGGCTTTTCGGCCGCTCGCGGTTCATCAACGAACTGATCTGGTGCTACTCGGTTGGCGGCAAGAGCAAGCGGCGCTTCGCCCGCAAGCACGATACGATTCTCTGGTACGGCAAAACAGCCGACTACGCGTTCTATCCAGAGCAGGTACACGTGCCCCGCAAGCCCTCCTCGCACATGCGCGTGGTGATGGACGAGAATGGGGAGCCTGTGCAAGAAAAGACCGATCGCAAGACTGGCAAGGTCTACAGGTACCCAGTGAACCGAGGAAAAATCCCTGAGGACTGGTGGACGGACATAGAGCTGCTCAATCGCAGCGACAAGGAGAGAGTCGCTTGGCCGACCCAGAAGCCAAGCCGCCTCCTCGAGCGGATCGTCAAGGGGACAACCAAGCCAGGAGACATGATCGCCGATTGGTTTTCAGGCTCTGGAACGACGGCCGTGGTCGCACAGCGAGAACGACGCAACTTCATCGTCACAGACGTGAAATCAGAGGCTATCGCGTGCGCCCGAGCGCGCCTCAGTGCTCAGGGAGAGCAACTTGCTGCGGCGGGCGCACCACCTGCTGATTTGCATTGCCAGAGCAGCGCAGATTTGAGCGACGGTCCTCGACAAGAGTCCTAAGCGCATGACAACATTAGCCCAATCAGAGTCACCGTCTATGCCCGACCACGATTCAAAGAGCGCACGAACCCAGGATGCTGATGCCGAAGTACAGCTTCGCTCAGCGATGCTAACTGACGTCGGCGTCGTACGCGACCACAACGAGGACTCCGCAACCATCGACGATGACATGCGCTTCTTCGTGGTTGCCGATGGCATGGGCGGACATGCCGCAGGTGAGATTGCATCTGCAATGGCCGTTGAAGGAGTCCGTCGCTCACTCACAGGTTCCAACGAAACCATCGAGGAGTTCAGCAAGAACCCCGATGAAGATGGCCGCCAGCAAATTGCACAGGTCTTGGAAGATGCCGTGCGCGAGGCGCATCGCTCCGTATACGAACGCGGCATTGCAGAGCCCGATAAGCAAGGCATGGGAACAACCCTCGATGTTCTCCTTGTTGCAGGACAAGACGCCTTCATCGCTCATGTCGGCGATAGCCGGACCTATCTCATGCGCGGCGACCACGCTGCGCAAATCACATCGGATCACACGGTTGCCGAAGAGCTGGTTGTCGTAGGCAAGCTCTCCGCCGAAGAAGCTCTGGTCTCACCACTCCGCACGATTCTCGTGAATGCCCTTGGCGTCGCGGCAGAAATTGGAGTCGAAATGGCTCATCTCACACTTCACGAGGGCGACCGTCTCCTGCTCTGCTCCGATGGTCTGCACGACTACTTCCCGCAAGAGCAAGAGCTCTTCGACGAGGTCACCTCCAAAGAACCGGAGGCTGCGCTCACGACCTTGATCGACGCAGCAAAGGAACGCGGAGGACAAGACAATATCACTGCCGTGCTCATCGAAGTCCTGAAGGCTCCTGAGGTTGAAGAAGTGGAAACCATTCCAGTTCCGATCGTGCGCGGAACATCGGATGGCATTCCTCATGCGATTACCAAAGACGACACGATGCCAGTGGACATTTTGGGCGAGGCGAATCCTGTCGGCGCCATACCGCTATCAGACGCGCCACCCCCCGATCGGGGCGCAGCTGATTGTGATGCTGGTGAGGCTCAAGATCTCCGCTCCACAATACCGCTTAGAGGGCGCCCAGCGCGTTCCCGATCAACAACGCGAGAGGGTATGGGCACGCCACGGGAGTTCAGCGGCGAACCCACCGTCGAGATCGATCCAAACGAAGACTAGACCGTCGAGCGAAAAGAACGACCGAGGGTGGTGAGTTCTGATTCTTTCGAGTGCAAGGCGCGAATGAGGATTTTGCCGGGGCAAATGACGAAATGAGCAACGCTGCAATCGGGAAAGCAGGGCCATCACACCGATCATTGTTTGCGCTCGGCGGTCTAGTCCCGAAGCTCTGTCCGGGTGACGCACGAGTGGCTCCGTCGGGTTTCCCGGAGAGCTGTCACAAAACGATTATCGTGGCTGCCACCAGCCGGTCCAGCCGATGGCTTCACCAGATGGTCCGGCCCTCATCGTCGCCGAGTCGGGATTGGGGCGGTACTCATAACTGTTTGCAGAAATGAACTCAGGATCGCTTGAGATGTTTCCTTCTCCAGGAGTAGTCACCAGGTGCTCAAGGGAACTGTAGTCCAGGGTGATGTCGTCTAAGGAGTATTCTGTAGTCAGTGAGTCTGGCGAGCCCCACACCACGATGCGATCGAAGTCGGGACGAACGACAGCAGACGCGGTGACATTCGCAATGGAGATGCCATGAGTCGTGTTATGCGCGATTGTCGTGCCTGCGATCGTGGGCCGAGTATCAGCCTCTGAGACCCGGTCCTTAATAGCCACACCAATATCGCAGCGGACGAGTAGACTGTCGAGAATCTCGGCATTGCCGCCGTTGATGCTCACGCACTTGTCGGCGATATCATGCACGACGACCTTCCTGAGGATGGGGCTGGATACCAGCGTATCGATTCCATCGTCGTCTCCGTGTGCAACGACCGTCGTATCAACAGTGGCGTCACCGCCAAGACGAAAGTAGAGACCGTCGCTGTCATCATCGCCGGCAAAATCAAAGAAGTGAGAGTCGGCGATTCGTGTTACCCCAGAGGAGAACTCGGCTCCCATCTTCAGGTGCGCGAACTGAGTATCTCTGAGGGTAACCGCGGCATCGCTAGCGTAGAGTCCCTTGCCGATGGAGTTGGTGAGTACTGAGCGCGTCATGGTCAAGGTTCCGCCATCGACGTGAATGGCTGGGCCGCAGCAATGGCCTAGGGTGGGCGTATCGCCCCCACCACTCACCAGTGTCTCGACAAGACTTGCGTTGCCGCTGCCACGTATCTCAATCTGTGCCCATGTCGCCGCATCACCGGAATCCGCAGCAAAGAGGAATATGGGCTCCATCTCTGTGCCCTCTGCGAGCAACGTTCCCTCCACCGTAATGCGGGCCCCAGCATCGAGCATGACAAGGGTCCCCGCCTCGACCAGGAGAGACTCACCTGCCGGTACAAGGACATCCCCTGTGACACGAATGACGCCATCAGCCGGCGACCAAAGCAAATCGGCCCGCTCAGTGTGCCCACCATTGCACGCTCCGCAGGAGCTGAGAGAAAGCGAATGTCACGACTCGTTTTCAGATCACCAAACTCAATACTGATCTCCACGTCGCCTTCCCCGTCCACACGAATGGCGCCAGCGCCAACCCCATTGACGAGGCTCAGACTACTGGGACTCACTGCCACGGGGCCACTGGCATTGCTTGCTGAAACAGAAACCGACGCAGTCGTTTGTGCCAGAGCGACCTTTCTGAGAGGTTGCTGCAGCTCCACGCGGACGACAATCTCGCTACCGGCCAACGCGCTTGCGGGCGCAGTCAAGCTCAGTGCCATGGGCACTGGCAAGCAAGCACGCTGCTGAATATCCGATAGTCGAAAGCCCTGAATGCGGCGATGTCCTTGGTCGGCAATGACAACGAGGTCGCGTTCCGCGCTGATGATCAAGCTGTCGGGAGACGAGAAGGTACCGGGTGTTAGATCCGCGCCAGAATTCCGTCTCCGGTTATGAAGATCGCATCGGGTTTGCCGAGCTTGCCGAGCTCGGAACGCGCGCCCGCCTCGCCAGCTAGCCAGATCGGCATGATGATAGACGGTTGCTCAACCATACATGCGGGTGCGTTCCCCGCATCGGGCGAACGAACAGCATCGTCTCCGCAGCCGGATAATCCGATAGCCGCCATCAGTCCAAGGACAGAACGATCAATCAAGGCGTCCACAGCGTCGGACAATAGCAGAACTCCCATTCGATGTGCCTACGCACGATCAACTCCTGCTGGAGCGGATCAACTGTCGCGCGCTAGGGAGTGCCGAAACGGAGGGTTGTCACTACAGGGAAGTGATCAATACCCTCATCACTCGGAAGCGATCTATCGATATACGCATCGAGAACCTCGACTGGCGACGAGGCAAAGATGTAATCCAGGCGCCCTGGGGGCGCCCACGAGTTGCCCTGAAAGGTTGTAGCGTCCTCGGTAGGCCGGTGACTGCGAAAGACATCAATGAGCCCAGCGCCCGTAAGCGTCTCGATGACGGTCCCGTCCTCAAAGCCGTCAAATACGTTGAAGTCACCGGCGAGAAGCACTGGGGCAAGTGGTGCCTCGCGCTCGAAGGCGTAGTTGAGAGTTTCGTCAACGTAGGCTAGCTGTTGATCAACAGTGCATTGATCGTCAGAGTTGCGAATGGTCACACACCAGTGCGTGGAAAACGTATTGACGCAGTGGTCGGAATCCCGGTGTTGAAAGCGAGCCCAGTGCAACACACGCTCACCCCAACCATCGTCGTTGATTCCAAGAGTGACAAAGCTGGTGTGCGTTGGCTCCCAGCTAGAGCTGTCGTACAGCATGGTTACTCCGGACCTAGGAGGAGCTGACATGGCGTAGTGACTGGGCAGCCGCTCAAGCAGCTCGTCACAGTCCGCGCATTCTTGCACTGCAACAAAGTCGGGTTCGGTATCGGTGATTTGTGCGGCGAGGGGTTCTCCAACTTGTTGGGCAACGTTGTAGGACATCATGCGCAGAGCAACCGGGTCCCCACAGTTCTTATCTCCCACCAAGGGGTCCGAGCAGGAGATGAGGGTGCAGACAACGCCGAGCGCAATATGGCGAAGTAGCCAGGGCACTCCGCAGCGAGCATCTCGCAAGCTCGAGATTGGGTCGAAGGGCTCTTGTTGCCCCTCGCGCACAACGTGGTCGGTTGAAAGCACTTTCATAGCAAGCATACAGACAACCCTCTCACCTTGCCTGTTGATTTTCGCCCGACTGAAGACATGCACGTCTGTTGCTGGGATCACGAATATGGGGAACACAGGTCACCTGCATTTCCCGAATGGTCCGTAAGGTCAAGAACCAGCAACTTGAGAGGCAGAAGATCCTAGTCCGTGATGGGCCTCGGTTGTGGGCAAGCCCAAAGCACATCGTCGACTGGAGCTAAGCAGCCTTCTGAAGATGTGCAGCTAATCGAGAAGCTCAGCAGGCCTGAGTACCGTGACCTTCTGATCTTTGGCGATTTCAAGCCGGTCTCCCTCTGGTGGTGGTGGCGTCGCGAGTTCCGCGAGAAGAACATCGCCGCGTTTGGCGCGTTCTAGCAAACGATTCTTGCTCGAGCGGTTGCGCTTGAGGAGGCGCAGCTTTCGACGTCCAACACCTGTACCGCAAACAAAGCACTCTCGTTGCCCCTTGCTCCGATGAGGTTGCCCTACGACGCGCAAAGCCGCGATCCCCGCCTCCGATTCGACTAGCGGATCGGGAGCATTGCGAAGCACCAAGTACGAGAACTTGAGGCCGCCATCTCGCAGGCCTGTCGTCTGTGCCATCTGCCGCACGCGACTGGGCAAGACAACCGCTCTATCTTCGTGACACCAATCACGCTCGTCTACAAGCGCGGGACACGAAGCACCCGAGTGAGTGCACGGAGCAAAGACACTGGCGCCCGTTCCCACAAGAGCATCGCGCACTCGGTGCAGAGCCCGGCTTGTCTCTCGCAAGGCCGGCTCGATGATAATGAGTGCCCCCCCTGGAGCGACGGCCTTCATAGCCCGTGTTCCCAAGTCAAGGCGCTCGGCGGAGGAGAGCTCGTTTAGCATGCTACCGAGAACGACCAAGTCGTAGTGCCCTTCTCTTGCGGCGTGAGTGCATGCCGAACGTTCGATGGTTCGAATGCTCAGGTTACCGAGGTCTAGAGTAGACGAGCCCACAGCGTCTATCGCACCGCTGTAAATAGAAAGCGCGGCAGCATCCAAATCAACAGCATCGATTTGCACATCGAGGCCGGGATGATGTTCCGCAAGAAACGAGAGCAAGCCGAGCCCCATAGCCCCGGCCCCAGCTCCCAAGTCCAGTACTTTCCAGCTCGCTCCACTTGGCAAGCAGGAGCGCCCGGCGAGTTCGCTAAGAGGAATGCTGATCTTTGCCGCATCCGCAACAGAGAAGAAGAGCGCTCGTGCGGCAAGGTCAACCCCAGGCATCGAGCTTCTTGCAACAGCAGCCAGCTCATCGCGCTCCGTCGTGTAAAGGGCCGTGCGTTGGGTGATCGCACGCAGAAGCGGCTTGCGCGCTAGATCGGCTGGACGCAACTGCTGCCTAGCAGCGTGCCAAAGCGCGTCTTCGATTTCTTGTCTACAGCTCCATTCCATATTCGAGGACTCACTTCTCGCAGACTCAGATTGAAATGTCGACTGTCTCTTTGCTGCGGGTCTGAGCTTGAATTTCTACTCGGGTGGCGGCCTTGGGAGATTCCCCAAGAATTGGTGGGTGCCACAGTTGCACCGTATGAGCACCTGCTTCGAGCTCCAACTCAGCCAATCCCCGCGGCCCTGTGACTGCAGCCGCACCTTTGCTCACCAAAGCATAGCCATAATCTTCCGGGTCTGCCGTGCTGCGCAATCTCAGCAAGCCCGTAGCCTTCGTCGGCAGAGCATATTGCTGACCGGCAACTCGGAGCGGCATGACAGCCACCACACTCTCCAACGCCCCACTCGCGTCGAGTTTTTCCACCACGATGTCCGCTGGAGCAAGACCAAGGTTTTCCACTCGCAACTCCTCACCGACCCCAACCACCACCACGCTCGGCCTGAAGCCACAGTCCGCCACCGCAATCGTCGCAGGGCCTGGCGCCTCTCCAGCTTGGGAGGTAATAGCGACATTGCGCAAGCCACCCATGACTTCTACACTGACGGCGGCAGCTCTCGCCCTTCCACAGGAATTGCGCCCGGGCGAGCGCCTGAAGGCAGGTTTGGGCCACAGCCACCGGGCCGTGATTTCGATGTTTCCACGGTTCGCCGGCAACGAGGGGTCGGCTACGGGTTTTTCTGGCGCCAGCTCCGGCTGCGGCGGGGTAGAAGGCACGGACTCTCCGGTGCTCTCGACATCCCCCCCATCCCCTGGTTGGCCTGGAACGTGTTTGCTTGGCCCACCACACCCAGTCATCGCCAAGACTACTAGGGCTAGGACCGAGAGAGTGCCCAAGTGGCGAGATACTCTCACCGCGGTCTTACGCCCTTTTGCGATGCAATCGTTGAGCGATATACCACCCATCGCATTGCTCGACATCACGATGCCAAGCTCGGATAGCCCTGCCTTGATGCGCCTTACCCGGGCAAGATGACCAACGGTGTACTGAGGGATACCACGCGGCCAGCGAATCACTCTAGAATAGCTCTGAGTCTCGTGAATACCGAGTGTTGTGACGAGGCCCTCACGCGCTGTGGCGACCATCTGCTCATCACTCAGGTCAAGCACCTCGGGGTCTCGTGCGCCACCGAGCATGCACCGAACCAAAGCAGAGCCGTCTGGAGCTCTTCCTGACCAGAGTGAACTCTCAAAGACCGCTCCTAGCATACGCGGCGATTCCCCATCGGCCACGAGTACGCCAAAACCATCGAGAGTGCGCTCGGGTGGAGACTCATAGCCGAGTCCAACGACAGCAATGGGCGCATACGAAATGGATCGCAAGGCCTCAGCAGCATCTGGCGCGTGTGGTTGCACCAACGAAGCACTAACATACGCCGGAGTGCAGAGAACAAGTGCGTCGCAATCGTGATGTTTGCCCCAGGCATCGTGCAGGGTCATTCCCCGGGGCCCGCGCTCAATACTAGCGATCGCGGTCTTATAGGAAATATTCTCAGACAGTTCGCTCTCGAGAGCTGCTAGGAGCATGCGCAAGCCGCCAACAGGAGCCATGATTCCTCTTCCGTCGACCGTGGTCTCGGCCCCTGATAGGCGAGCGAAAACGGCTTCGATCTTGTTGGCCGCAGCTCCGCGAATCAAACCACCTCGGGACTCTAGCTCTGCGAGTTTTGGGAAGCAGGCTCGTAAACTTAGCTCCTCAATGTTGCCGGCAAAGATACCCGCAACGAGCGGCCCCACAAGCGAGCGGCCCACCTCGTCGCCCAATCTACGTCGACAAAAATCGGCGATGCTCTCCTCAGCCTCAGGGAGAGCCGGTTGTAGTGGCTCGACCATCGCGCGCAGCTTGCCTCGCCAACTCAAGAGACGACTGAAGAGCAACTCCCTCGCGCCGCTGGGCAGCTCCTGCAGTTCGCCATCAGCATAGAGCCAGCGTTTTTTAACCGACGGTGATGCCTCCTCCAGCTCGACTCCGAGCTCCAACGCGAGCTCTGCTGCCCCCCTTGGAGCGGGAAGAAAACTCGACGCAGCGCGTTCGAGCAGAAACCCCTGCTCGCCTACAGCTCCCAAGACACCGCCAACCTTGCCACTCGCTTCGAAGAGGCGCACCTCATGCCCGGCGCTGAGAAGACAGCGCGCAGCGGCTAGTCCGGAGACCCCAGCTCCGACAATGGCAACTCTTGCCGGCATTGCTACCTCGCGGACAGCTCTTTGACAGTATTAACCATGAAGCGCACCCGCTCCCGGTCGGTGCTGGGAAGAACTCCGTGACCCAAGTTGAAGATGTGCCCGGGCTCGTTGCCCGCCTCGTCCAGTACTTCCTTGATTCGTCCATGGAGCGCATCTTCCGGCATGAAGAGGCACGTCGGATCCATGTTGCCTTGCAGCGCGAACTTGTCTCCCAAGGCCTTCTTCGCCGTCGAGAAGTCGATCTTCCAGTCAACTCCGAGCACGTCCGCCTTGGATTGTCGGAGACGATCCAAGTATGGGGCACAGCCGTTAGCAAAGTAGATTACTGGGACCGGTGACTTTTTGTAGATCGACGAGTCTTTGAGCATCTCGATGGCGTGGTTTGCGTGGCGCAATGCGAACTCAGAAAAATCCCCAGGCGACAGTATGCCTGCCCAACTATCAAATAGTTGGACACACTGAGCGCCAGCGGCAATCTGCGCTTCGAGGTAGACGGCGGTTAGTCTTGCCAGCTTGTCCAATAGCTCGTGCCCGGTCTCTGGATCCGAGAATAGAAGTGACTTAGTATGCTCGTAGCTCTTGGAGCCACCGCCTTCGACAGCATAGGTCGCCATCGTAAACGGAGCCCCAGCGAAGCCAATGAGAGGAACCCTATTGTCGAGTGCCGTGCGAATTTTTCGGATGGCCTCGAAGACATAAGGCATGTCCTGCTCTGGATCTCCCACAGTAAGAGCCATGACCCCAGCCCTGTCCCGCACAGGATTTGGCAACTTGGGAGCTGGTGCAAAATCCACTTGCAAGCCCATCGACTCGAGCGGAACGAGGATGTCACAGAAGAGAATCGCTGCATCGAAGCCAAACTCATCAATCGGCTGCATCGTTACTTCACAGGCAAGTTCCGGGTTCTTGCACAGCTCAAGAAAAGAGACTTTCTTGCGGATGGCTCGGTACTCGCGCATGTAGCGACCGGCCTGGCGCATCATCCAAGTCGGAGTTCGCTCAACAGGCTCTCGCCTACATGCCTTGAGAAATAGATGTTCTTCAGCCATGGGCGCAGCCTAGCACGCAGGCCGTGCTACGAGCACTTGAGGATGAGCAAGGTCTGATCGTCTGGAACAAGTAGGGCCGCGCTTCGTCCCACACCGGTGTGCGAGGAAACCCCAATATTGAGTCTCGAAGTACATCGGGCGATGCATCTGGCTGCTTCTTTAGCAGGCGGTGCAATCGCCGATACCCGAATTCAGAGCCCTCGGTACCGGTTGGTGCCAAGAGCCCATCACTGAGCAAGACAAAGGCCCCAGTCTTGTCCAACTCAGTCGTCTTGAGTTTGAATTCTGGGGAACCTAAATCTCCCAGCAGAGGACCGGAAGCGCTGAGCGATCCGACCTTTGTCGCGACCTCGCCGCCGCCAGCCCCATCGTGACTGAGTTTGTAGGGTCGCAAATGACCAGCGTTCGCATAGCTAACGCGCATCGTAGCGGAGTCGAAAAGCACGGCAAGGCAGGAGGCGAGTGCTGGACGACTTGAGCGATATAGGGAGGAGTTCAGCATGTTCAATAGGGACGCCGGATCCAAAGACTCTGGTGCTAGGCGCACGGCCTCATCGCAACAACTCTTGACTACCGCTGAGACCATTGTCCCTGCGAGCTCATAGCCAACCGCATCACCTATGACGACCATGACCTTGCTGTAAGCAATTGGATAGATGCCGAGAAAATCGCTGCCCCCAGTGACGGCCGCTTTGAAGTAGCCGCTCCACTGAAATGCTCCTGCATTACCTGAGAGCGCCTCGGGCACCATCGCAAGCTCAATACTGTTTGCCATGTCGACCTCTTCGGTGAGCGAGAAGAGATGAGAGGCTTCGATGTGCAGTCGTACGTTGGCGCAAGCTGCAGTTACTTCGAGGCGAAAGATCCGCAAGAGTTCTCTATCGAGAGGCGTGGGCTTTCGATCGACTGCCATACCAACGACAGCGAAGATCTTTCCGTGGTGCACGAGCGGCATGACGATATCCACAGTATAGGTATCCATGAGCATGCGCAGCGGTGTGCGCATCGCGCCAAAGCGCCCACGAGACAACTCTGATTCCGCGGAGATCGACGGATTGTGCTTGAACCAACCGAAGAGACCTGCGAGCCCTGGGGGCAGTGGAGGAGGAGGAGGTCCTACGGGCTGGCTCGCGACCCAGCCCATATCGTCTTCCAGGAGCAAGACCACTCGGTGGGCACCAAAGCTATTGGAAGCAACCTCCGCGGCCAGTGAGACGATATCGCAAATACTGTTCTCGTTGGTCGCGGAGCGCGCAAATTCCGTGAGGTCGTTTCGCACTTTCGTGCGCTGTGCTCGCAGCGCGACAATTCTCTTGGAGCGGATAACGTTCCCAACACCCCAGGAGGCGATCAGAAGCAAGAGAACGCCAATTGAAATTGCAGAGCTCACAGCCGCGACGCTCCATCGCCTATGAGCTCGAATGCAACAAGAGTTACGTCATCGTGGATCGCCTGCCCTTCAAGAAAGGTCTCGACCTCGTGGAGGATTCGATTGGGGATGTGCGCCGCAGCTACCGGCCCCATCTTCTGCACCAGGCGCCTGAAGCGCCGTTCTCCATACGGCTCCGCGACAGGCTCCCCAGCTTCGACGATTCCGTCAGTGTAGAGCAAAATGGTATCGCCAACCTTGACCGGCGCTGTGTGGCACTTGAACGTCGTCCCCGCCTTGGCGCCAAGCTGATCGCCCCGAACGACCAGTGCCTCAAGCGTATCACCGCGAATCAAGAACGGAAAGTTCTGAGCAGCGTTTGCAAAGTGCATTACCTTCTTGCGCAAATCTACGACCACCGCGAATGCGGTCATCATGTAGGCTCGCTGCCCAACTCGCAGAATCGCTTGATTGAGGCTTGCGAGAAGCTCACTCGGATCACAGTCGGCACCGGTTGATTGTGCGTAGGCGTCCATCGTGCCCTTGGCAACGGCGGAGAGCAGTGCGGGGCCCGCTCCGTGACCAGTAGCATCGGCAACCACGATGAGGACCTTTTGGTCAGGTAGCTCTCGCCAACCCCACAAGTCTCCCCCACATGCGGCCATCGGTCTAAATAGGCCGCAGAGCTCCCAGCCCGCGCGCCGAATCGGTTCCTCCTCTGGCATTAGTGCTGCTTGAATTGCGTTGGCAAGGCCGAGGGTCTTGGTCACCCCCATCCAACCTTGAGCCTCAGCTCCGAGAAAGGTGTTCGCTAGCGCAGTGGTCGCGTACGTCCGCAGCCCTTTGAGAAACTCGCGTTGCCCCCAACGTCGGAATTTCCGTGAACCTATCAAGATGAGTCCGAGCAAATCACCGCGATGCAAGAGTGGAACAAGCACCTCGGCTTGCACGAGATCCATGAGAGCTGCGGTGTCCTTCCCACCAACATCGTCGTTCCCATCCAGGACACCGCGCCACAAGGGCTCCTCGCTAGCCCCAAGCCACGCGAAGGCAGCCGATCTATCTCCGATAACAACGTCGGTCAGTCTAAGAGATGTGCTGACCATACGGATCTCGCCGCCGCCCTCAGGAGCCACGAGCGCTACCTCGGTAGGTTCTCCGGAGACTCGGTTGATCGCGTGATGCAACTCCTCTGCTACCTGCTCGATGGTCTCGAAGGTGCTCGCCGTCTGCAGAAACTCCTCGAGAGTCGTCTCAGCGATGCCGGGCTTCCATAAGTTGCGCTCGAGCTTCGGTTGGAGAACCGTCAGATCCAATGCCATATATAGCGACGGCAGCTCCCAGCATCAGCATGCCAGTGAGCGTCTGTGCGCCGACCACGGTGGTGCCAATCGCGAGTCCGAAGGACGGCAGAGCCAAGAGCCCGGCAGTGGCCCACGGAAGACTTGAGGGTCTATCGAATGACAAGGGAGTACCCACCACCATGGTACCGCAGGTAGCGAGTTCTTGACGGCGTGGGGGTAACTCACCGGTGCCCAAGATTTGCGAATGAGGTGCCGGCGTATCTATACTCTCCGCAACGGTGTCCGCTCCCCTTAGCCTAAAGTTAACCTGCCGATCCTGGCAGCAACTCTCTGCCATTCACTCACGTGATTTGAGCCGTAGTGCGTTCTTCTTGAAAACGAAGAAGCCGCCCCCCATTGGCACGAGGGTTCGGATTAGCCTCACTCTGCCCTCTGGAAGCACTGTCGAGCTCAGTGGCACAATTAGCGCGCTCGTCGCCGAAGGCGAGCTAGAGGGCCGCGGCCCCGGTATCGACATCGGCCTAAGTACGCTGCCACAGAGTGTAATGTGGCTAATCGAGAGTGCCCTATCCTCTGCGGGAATCACGCCGAGACCGTTGCCGGATCACAAGGAGACGCTCAGCACACCCCCGCCGCCTTCGAAGGAGGAGTCAGAAGAGGAGTCACTAGATCTCTTGGACAGCGACGAATTGGTGAGCGCGGAAGGCGACTTGGTGAAGGCGCTGTGGCAAGAGCTTGGCGGCATGTCCAAGATGAATGCGTTTCAGTTGCTGGGCCTCAGCTACGAAGCGACGGATCAAGAAGTGCGCGCTGCCTTTGGCGCTCTTTCGAAGAAATATCACCCAGATCGATTCACCCGCTACGAGAGCGTCGAAATCGGCGAGTTGGCCAATGAGGTCTTCATTCTCTTCCGAGACGCCTACCGAAATCTCTCAACCGAGACTGGACGACGCGACGTGCTTGTCAATGTTGAGGCCCAACGAGCCGCCGGAGTGTCCGCCATGCCACAGACTCCGCAACCGCCGCCCACCCCCGCTGCCGCCCGTGGCATGGCGGTGCCGCCGCCAACTCCTCCACGTCGCCCATCCACCCCTCCGCCTCCGACTCCAGCGCGAAGTACGACTGCGCCGCCGCAGCCTCGCCCCCAAGCCAATGCTCCGGAATCTACCCAGAGCTATGGCAATGCCGATGGCAGCTCGCCCGCATCGCTAACCCCTTCGACCCCCATATCCGGTTTGTCGACCCCAGCCACTGGCAATGATGGCTCCAGTCGGGTCTCCATGGGTATGAAGGTCTTGGAGAGCGGCCAATACGAGCAGGCCCTGCGAATCCTCCGCGTCGAGGCTCGCAAGGACCCAAACAACGTCATGGCCCGCGCCGGCGTCGAATTGGCGGAAGGTCGTCTTGCCTTGGTGAGTGGAGACCGAATGGAAGCAGCCGAACGTTTCGAGGCAGCTCTCGACATCGATCCATCCAACGAACGGGCCGCCCGCGAGATCGCCGACATGCGTCGCCACGCAACGTCTCAGCGTCGAGGTTTGCTTTCCAAACTCATGAAGAAGGTCTAAGAACTTGGCTCGTATCATTGGCATAGATTTGGGCACCACGAATTCCTGCGTCGCTGTGTTTGAAAGCGGCTCTGGCCCGCGAGTGCTCACAGGTTCCGCCCATGTTCGAACCACGCCGTCGGTGGTCGCGTACACAGGCGAAAGAAACTCCGGTGAGGTTCTCGTCGGCGAGAAAGCCCTTCGCCAAGCTGTCACGAATCCCAAGCGCACCATCCTCGGCTCCAAGCGGCTCATCGGCAGGAAAGTCAACGCCAAGGATGTGGGTTCGTTCGCCCGCACAGCTCCATTCCGCATCGTTTCCGCTCCGAATGGAGATGCTTGGGTACGGGTCGACGATACCCCCATCTCACCACAAGAAGTCGCGTCCCACGTACTGCGAGACTTGCGCGCCCAAGCCGAACAATCGCTCGGAGAGCCGGTGACTCGGGCAGTGGTCACGGTGCCCGCGTACTTTGACGAATCTCAGCGTCAGGCCACCCGCGACGCTGGCACAATAGCTGGCCTCGACATCTATCGCATTCTCAACGAACCCACCGCGGCAGCTCTGGCTTATGGGGCTCATCGAGTTCGGGCAGGGAGGCGCATCATTGCTGTCTTCGATCTTGGTGGAGGCACATTCGATATCTCCATCATGTCGGTCGAGAACAACGTCTTCGAGGTGCTCGCCACGAATGGAGACTCGGCTCTCGGTGGCGACGATTGGGATCGGGCTCTGATCGAGCACTGGGTCGACTCCATCTTTGATGAATACCGGGTCGATCTCACGAGTGATCCAGTGGCGATGGGGCGTCTAAAAGAAGCGGCCGAGAGTGCAAAGAAGGCGCTCAGTAGCGAGAGCAGCACCACGCTCCAACTGCCGTACCTGCACGCTGGCTCCGGGGCCAAGCCGCTGCACATTGAACGCAAGATCACTCGCAACGAGTTCAATGCCCTCACCGCAGACTTGCTCGATCGGCTCTCCGCTCCTTGCTACCGGGCCATGAAAGATGCCGGGCTCGCTGCGTCGGACATTGAGGAGGTCCTGCTTGTCGGTGGAATGTCTCGCGCACCAGCTGTTCAAGTAGCCGTTGAGAGTATCTTCGCGCAACCTGCTTCGAAGGCCGCAAACCCTGACGAAGTTGTTGCTCTCGGCGCCGCTGCCCACGCGGGTATTCTTGCAGGGGATGACGAAGAAGCGACTCTGCTCGACGTTGCCCCGCATACAATCGGCATCAAGGTCGGTAGTACAGGCTTTGCCGCGATCATAACGCGCAACTCCATGTTGCCAGTGCGAGAACACAAGCTCTTTGCCACCAACCTCGACGATCAGGATTTCGTCGAAGTCGAGATCTATCAGGGCGAATCGGAATCCATCACCGGCAATCGCAAACTCGGACAAGTGCGCTTGGGAGGTTTGCCTAGAGGCAAGGCGGGGACGGTGCGAATCAAGCTAACTGTCACCGTCGATGTGGAGAGTATTCTCAGCGTCAAAGCTACGGAGCTCTCGACTGGCAAGTCCGCTCAGGTGCGAATCACGCCATCCGGTGGATTGAGCGAGGGTGATCTTGAAGAGATTGTTGAGAAGCGGCGTACCGAAGCGATGAGCGTGGCGCGGCCTCCTGAAGACGACTAGGTGCGCTTGGGGCGGGGCGCGTTTTCGGGGTCGAGCTTGTTTGTTGCTCTGTGAGAGTTGACACTCTCCACCGTTATCGCTTCGCGAAACGGAGCGTTGTCTCCCGGTATTGTCGCGCAGCGATAATGCCGTAGTAGCCGTAGCTCCCCACCGTTATCGCTTCGGAGGTATTACCCAAAGTTGTGGATCTGAGAATTTTGGAAAGGCGGCGTATCCCTCGAGTTGACAAAACTCACATCCCGAGAAGCGGGGGAAAGACACGCCACCCAATGTTGAAGATAGTCGAATCTAGGACGCACGTGCGAACATCCAACCCGATCGAGTCAACGTTCGCCACTGTCCGGCTTCGGCAGCGCGTGACCAAAGGAGCTGGCAGCAGGAAGAAGGCGTTGCTGATGGCATTCAAGCTGATCGAAATGGCCAGCAAACGCTAGCGGCGACTGAAGGGGGACGAATTGATGGGCGAGCTTGCCAATGGATGTCGGCTCGAAGACGGAATTAGACAGAAAAACACTGGCGTCTCAATGGAGAGATCGAAGGGAAACGCCGCCTAGGCTCGATTCCTATTCCACAAAATTTGGCTCCTTGGGAGAATCTGTGGGTGAAACCGACCTGTAACGTCCTCGTTGAGAGAGCTACACTGCTAGATCGCAGCTCAGGGTCAGTGATTACTTGATAGCCTTGCTCGTCCCGCCTCATCGCGACCTGACGAGCCAGGCGTTGCTGGCCCGAGTATTGGCGTTTGGCGCACATGGTGAAGTTCGCGTTTTGGGGGCGGAACAGGCGCAGACGACCGCGCCAATCGTAAGAGGTGTGCCCGAGTT
>JAAEPE010000749.1 GCA_024222395.1 Myxococcales bacterium | reverse complement strand
GTGCTAACAGCTAACCAATGTTCCCACTTCCGCTCGTGCTTTTTGTAAAGCTGCAGAACCGCACGCGCATCCTCGACGCTGCAGTGCTCCCCGTTCTGAATGGTTCTGTGTAGCTCCTCTTGTGCGAGCTCGGCGAGCCTTTTGGGCTTGAGCTTGCCGTACGAACGACGACGTCAACAGCGCCGCGGATAACGGCGTCGACGAGACCGACGAGTCCAGGAGTGGCGCAGGCGGGCAGCTGGGGGAGGTCACCCGGTCCAGCTCCGCGTCAAAAAAATGGAGGTGTATCCTGCTTGCTCCTGTCTTCCCTAGTTATAGCGTAGCCATTCTCTCTCGCCGGATCGTTCCCGACCTGCGCCCGTCTGCCTCCCAATGCACCGCTTCCGTCAAGGGGGACTCGGGCGACTCGACGGATTGAGACCATTCCTTTCACGATTCGAACGGTCTTGCGCGTGTCGCGGTGTCACGGTGTGATCACGGGGGCGCTCACCGTGTCTCTCTGCGTCGTAGTCATCGAGCCGAGTCGCCCGTATGTGCGAGGAAGAAGAAGAAGCCTCGACCCGACTGGCGCAAATGCAGCAGCTGGTGCGCC
>JAAEPE010000748.1 GCA_024222395.1 Myxococcales bacterium | reverse complement strand
GACCTCCGAACAGGCCGCTCGCGGCGAGAACGCCCGCGAGGGACCCAGTTCGCATGAATTGGCCTCAACTGAGTCGCCTCAATTCCGAGCCAGCACAGAGCGTCTAGCACCTTCTTATTGCGCAAATGTGTGTATGTATATGATTTAATGGGGTGGACGACGTGGGAGAGGCAACGATCCAGCCAAGGGACGACGAGAGAGATCGAATGTACTTCAAACCCAGGGGGGTGGGTGGGCAACCCTGGAGAGTTGCCCCGCTCACATAGGCCCCACGTCATTGAACTTCGAGGAGGACCACGAAGAGAATCGCACGAAGGGAATGAAGCCGACTGGCTGACAGGCAGCCGAGCTCGTGCTTGCTGACCCCTACCATGGTAGGGGTCAGCCTCTCATCGATGAATCGGAACGTGGGTCAGCCTAGGGACAACCTAGGGACATGAATGGATGATAAATCCGTTAAGTTTAGAGAGGTACGTCCAGGAGGCCTATCCATGACTTCGTTATCGGCGCCGCGAGGCGCCCGTTTCCAGGTTTTGTCCTCCGATTTCAAATTACGAACGCGGTTCCCCGCCCGTCCCGTGATTGCCTCCGGCGAAGACAGGCTCACCGCGTTAAATGAGTTGTTTG
>JAAEPE010000747.1 GCA_024222395.1 Myxococcales bacterium | reverse complement strand
CTACTGCGATAGAAGCGATGCAGAAATGCGAAAATCAGTTTAGCTGCGATCCTCTGGACACATTGGTTGGCTTTGGGGACAAAGTTTCCAAAGACATCGCTGCAATCGCCAGCGACACAGGAAAGAGCAAGGAAGTTCGCCGAATCGCTCTTGCAGGACTGACCAAGATCAAGGACCCAGGAGTTGGTTTGAGTCTCTTCGAGGCGGCCAAAACAGAGGAGGACTTTATCTTGCGAGGAGAGCTGTTTAAGGCGGCCGGTGCAGGCGGCGGCGACGACACACTTGAGGCCATGATCACCCACTATGCGAGCGATGCCTCTGACGATCATCGAACGGAGATGCGCTCTGGTTTGCGCAATCTTGCTGGCGATAAGGTCTTTGCGTGGGCGGTCGAAAACTACCCGAGCGACAAGAAGCTTGAAGTTCGCTTTGCCGACCTCGTCACAGATGTTGGAGAAGCGGCGAACAAGGAAAAGGTAGTGGAGCTCATCGGCAAGAGCAAGCACACCATGGCTCGGCATCGCCTGGCCTCAGCCGCGGTGCAGCTCGGTGATCATGCTCAGATCTCGGTGCTCATCGAGGGGCTCAAGGGCTCGGACGTTTACGATCGCTCCGATGCCGCCAACTTTCTCGCGAAGGTGGCCGAACACATACCAGAAGCGCGCAAGCAGGAGGTCATAGATGCTGCAAATGGCGCGAAGGCCCAGGACAAGGGCGGCCTCACTTCGAGGGGGTACGACAAGCTGCTCAAGACCTTGAGCAAGTAGATCCACGAGGGCTCTCGCCACAGACGGCCCCGCTAGCTCCCCGGCGTCGCCTCGCCGGGCCTGCTGGCAGGAGCTCTGCCCTCGGACACATGTCTTGGAACGCAAGTCTTTCGATTGCGAGGCCCCACCGCGCCAGACAGAGAGCTGTTGCAATCGAAATCCAGGTGCCGTAGAGGATCGCGTGAGATCCTTCAATGAAGTCGGCTAGAATGAACATGGCATACCAGAGAACACAAAGGGCTCCGGTGAGCCAAATGGCACGGCCGGCCTGCCAGTTCATGGGACGCAGACGCTTGCGCTGAAAGAGGAGCCGGTAGAGCGGCACTTGCAAGGCGAGCCACATGAGCACAAGAGGCAATAGCAGGATGCCGATGGGATCGACGATGCTGGGAAGCAGGAAGAGCCCAAACGCGAGGTTCGAGGTGGCGAGTAGAATCTTCAGCGAGAGCAGGAGAGATGAGGTGTATTTGCGAGAGCGCACTAGGTTTGCCACGCAAAGAAGTCCAATCAGTAGAGCGAGAAGGTGTGGCGCGAGGCTAGGTAGAATAAACCTGTGTTTCTGATTTGCGCCTTGGTACCCAAGCCTTCCAATCGTTGCATATCCTGTTTGAATCTGGTCTCCATATCGATCAATTTGCTCAAATTGAAGCTATTTTCGCATCATTTGTCGT